>JAQWIO010000145.1 GCA_029248845.1 Polaribacter sp.
TGTAAATTTTCTATTTTTAACATCTTTTTGATATTATATGCCTATTAGTTTTAATTATGGGCGTTTTTTATTGTTTAATTATCCTACAGAGCCTTCTAAACTGATCTCTAATAACTTTTGAGCTTCCACAGCAAATTCCATTGGAAGTTTATTTAAAACTTCTTTGCTGAATCCGTTTACAATCAAAGCAATTGCTTTTTCAGTATCAATACCACGTTGATTGCAATAAAAAAGTTGGTCTTCACCAATTTTACTAGTGGTAGCTTCGTGCTCTATTTGTGCTGATTTATTTTTTACTTCTATGTAGGGAAAGGTGTGTGCTCCACACTTATTTCCCATTAATAAAGAATCACACTGAGAAAAATTACGCGCATTTTCTGCTCTTGAGCTTATTTGCACCAATCCTCTGTATGAATTTTGTGATTGACCTGCCGATATTCCTTTGGAAATAATAGTTGATTTGGTATTCTTCCCCAAATGAATCATTTTTGTTCCCGTATCTGCCTGTTGGTGGTTATTTGTCACTGCAATCGAATAAAATTCACCAATCGAATTGTTTCCTTTTAACACACAAGAAGGGTATTTCCAGGTAACCGCAGAACCCGTTTCTACTTGAGTCCAAGAAATTTTTGCATTGTTTTCACACAGACCTCTTTTGGTCACAAAATTATAAACGCCTCCTTTTCCTTCTGCATTTCCTGGATACCAATTTTGAACGGTTGAGTATTTTATCTCTGCATCGTCCATGGCCACTAATTCAACTACCGCAGCATGCAGTTGATTTTCATCTCTACTTGGAGCAGTACACCCTTCTAAATAAGAAACATAACTGCCTTTGTCTGCAACAACGAGTGTTCTTTCAAATTGTCCTGTTCCTCCTTCGTTAATTCTAAAGTAAGTAGATAGTTCCATTGGACAACGAACTCCTTTTGGAATGTAACAGAAAGAACCATCAGAAAAAACAGCAGAATTTAAAGCAGCATAAAAATTATCTTTGGTTGGAACAACTGTTCCTAAATATTTTTTTACCAATTCTGGATGTTCTTGAATGGCTTCAGAAATCGGCATGAAAATAATCCCTTTTTCACTCAATGTTTTTTTAAATGTTGTGGCAACAGATACTGAATCCATGACAATATCTACAGCCACGTTGGCTAGCTTTTTTTGTTCATCTAAGGAGATTCCTAAACGTTTAAATGTATCTAGTAATTCTGGATCAACCTCGTCTAAAGAATTTAATTTTGGTTTTTCTTTAGGGGCAGAATAGTAAGCAATATCTTGGAATTTTGGTTTTTCGTACTGAACATTCGCCCATTCGGGTTCTTCCATTTTTTCCCATACTTTAAAAGCTTCTAAACGCCAATCAGTCATCCATTGGGGTTCATTTTTCTTTTTTGAGATGGCACGAACAACCTCTTCATTCAACCCTTTGGCAAAGGTTTCACTCTCTATATCAGTATAAAAACCATACTCGTATTCTTTGGTTTTTAATTCTTCTCTTAAATCGTCTTCCGTATATTTTGACATCTTTTTCTTAATTTTAAAGCGAAAATGATTCTCCACAACCACATGTTCGGTTTGCGTTTGGATTGTTAAATACAAATCCTTTTCCATTTAAACCACCGGAGTATTCTAAAGTAGTACCAACTAAGTATAAAAAACTTTTTTTATCAACAATAATCCTCACATTATTCTCTTCAAAAACTTTATCGTTTTCCTCCTTTTTATTGTCAAAGGATAGATCGTAAGACAGTCCTGAGCAACCTCCGCTTTTTACACCAACTCTTATAAAGTCTTTTGAAGCATTAAAGCCTTCTTCGGTCATCAACGCGATTACTTTTTTCTTTGCTGTATCTGAAACTTTTATCATGTTTTTAAATCAATAAATTTTAAATAGATAAAATTAAATATGTTGCAAATATACAATATAAGTCTAATACAAGGAGCAAATTTTAATTATCAAACCTAATGGCACAATTGGATTTATTGATTATTCTTTGAAAGCTGGATTTTTGATAAAATCTGAATCGGAAAGAGAGAGTAGAAAGGCTTTTAAGTCCGCTTTTTCATTTTGGGAGAGTCCTACGCCTCCTTGTGATACTTTTTTCATTAATGGGTCTATTGTAGATGAGGGTTTTAAGCCTTCCGAATAATGATCAATAACTTCTTCTAGAGTTGCAAACCGTCCGTCATGCATGTAAGGAGCTGTGAAGGCTAAATTTCTTATTGAAGGAGATTTAAATTTGCCATTGTCTGAGGGGTCTCCTGTTATTGCACCTAACCCTAGGTCGTTAAATTCAATGTCTAAGCCATTGTTGTGAAATTTATGGTCTGTCCAGAGAGGATTATGATTGCTTCCATGACAATGAAAACAATCTCCCTTGGTTTCATCCATAAAAACAGCAAAACCATTTTGTTCTTCTGGCGTTAGCGATTTTTCTCCCCGTAAATATTGATCAAATTTAGAATTGCTAGAAATGAGTGTTCTTTCAAATTGAGCAATTGCTTTTGTTACTCGTTCAGAGTTAATTATTGGCGAACCAAAAGCTTGTTGAAATAAGGCTGGATACGTTGGATGGTTTTTTAGTTTTTCAACGACAGTTTCCCAATTTGCATGCATTTCGATGGGATTTGAAACGGGTTCTAGCGCCTGTCTTTCGAGGCTAAACTCTTTTCCATCCCAGGCAAAAAGCTCGTCAAAATTCCAAGCCAAATTAAATAAAGGCATAGAATTTCTTGTGCCAAAACGACCATCAATTCCTTTGCTGAATTGTTGATTATTTGTAAAAGCTTTTGTTGGGTTGTGACAAGTTGCACAAGATTGAGTTTCATTGCCGGAGAGAATATTATCAAAGAATAATTTTTTTCCAAGAGCAACGCCTTCCTCGGTCAATGGGTTGTCTGTTGGGATAATTGGAGCGATTAATTTATCTTGAAAAAGAACAGGAATTTCAAGTGTGTATGGAACAGGGGTATACATTTTCTCCTCTTTTGACGAGCAATTCGTCAGAAGAAAAAAGGATGCAATGTAAATCCAGTTATTTTTCATGAATGTATAATATATAGTATTTTAAGATGCAACTAAAAAAGGATTGGTTCCCTAGTTTGTGGATTCTAGTGTTACTACTTTTTGAAGCATTTTATCGTCCTGATGTAAAATTCTATAAAAACCTACATCACCAAAAAGGGTATTTGCAATAGCTGCTTTCAGGTATTTTTGTATGCGTTGTCTTGATGTAAAGCCTTGTTTCTCTCCAATCCTATGATCTGTCAAATAAGCTTCAAGAATAGTTTCATCTGCATCAAAATTTGCAATAAAGTCAGGAAGAGTCCATTTGCTAAGAGAGGCCCTGTTGTTATCTACAAAATTAAAAGCAAAATTATTGATGGAATTGAAGTAAAAATTAGAGAGATAAGAAGTGGTGTCTAGGGCAACAAACACATCTGGAATAATTCCACCGCCTCCATAAACGATCTTTCCTTTAGGAGTTTTAAATTGTAAAGAGTCTATCGTTTTAATACTGTCCTTATTCAATAACTCTCCACTAGAAACTCTTTGTTGGTAGTCTTTGTAGTAATTTTTATTTCCATTTTTAGAATAGGGCTTTTGAATAGAGCGACCCGTTGGAGTGAAATACCTTGCGGTTGTTAAACGGACAGCAGATCCATCTCCTAAATCCATTTCTACTTGCACCAATCCTTTTCCAAAAGAACGACGCCCAATAATGGTTCCTTTGTCGTTATCTTGAAGAGCGCCAGCAACAATTTCTGAGGCAGATGCAGAATTTTCATCAATTAAAACATATAAATCGCCTTTTTTGAAACTCCCTCTGGAGCTTGCAAAAGATTTTTCGATTTTATTTTTGTTGTTTTTAGTAAAAACAATCAATGTATTTTCTTCTAAAAACTCATCAACAATATTGTTTGCAATGTCTATAAAGCCACCTCCATTTCCTCGCAAATCTAAAACGAGAGCTGTCATTCCTTGGTCAATTAAATTCTCAAGTGAAGACTTAAATTCTCTGTATGTATTTCTTGCAAAACGATCAAGTTTTATATAGCCCAGAGTATTAGTAACCATATATGCTAGATCTACACTTTTTATGTTTACTTTTCCACGAGTAATAGTGACTGTAAAAAGAGAATCTATACTTTTTCGATACAATTGCAGTGCAACTTTTGTAGTTGG
>JAQWIO010000008.1 GCA_029248845.1 Polaribacter sp.
GCAGCGTTAGATGGGTTGCTGAATGATGTTTCAACGAGAAGTCTGGTTATAGAAAGTTTAATCGCGGAATTAAATATTACCGATAACAGTCAAAAAAATTGGTTATATTCGAGTAGCAATAGCACTGAAGTAAGCAATTTAATTGATTTTTTACAGAAGAACCGAGTTCATGGGGTGGTTGCGGTTGAGGTTAAAGAATTTGTAGTGGAGTTTTTGAATATCATTGAAGAAATTCCAACTGCAAAATTTAGAAGATATGAAGAGTTAATGGAATTAATGAAAGATAATCCTTTTGTTTTACTTGAAGATTGTATACAGCAAAATGGTCTTGATATTGCGAATTATCAGCAACTATATGACCATACTTTACCACAGTCTTGTAAAAATAGACTTGATAATTTAGGAAGTGATTTTCAAGACCAACCTCTTAATACAGGTAATGCAGCTGTTGCTAATGTGGACTATTATAGTGTGGAAATTACTACCAACCCAGACTTTAATTTAGATGGTATACCAGATTCAGATGCAGAAGTTTATAATGCTTACAAAAATAAATTCACTGATTTAGCATCCGGTAATAAAGACGATTTTCAATTTAGTTGTAATATCCCTTTTAACACTAATAATAAAGCAGATATAAGCTGGACTTTTTCTCCATACTATTCAGTTGATGCTACTACTTGGAACTCTAATAATCCTTTAGCTGCCATAATAGAAATAATAGCTTGGGGAGATGTTATATTTAGTGATCTTGTTTCAGATGATGGGGCAATTATGATTTCTGCTTTTACACCCCAATATTGGATAGGCTCTACAATTCAAACATTCCGAACTAAATCTCAACCATTTTCAGGAAATCGTCAATGGGGTTATCTTACAAATCAAAATGGAAATTTAGAATTATATGCAAGAGCTGTCGATGTTGCTAAAGTTTCTAAAATTACATTAAAAGGTCCAGGGACAAAAGACTGTAAGGAGGAAACATATTATGATATTGGAGATGCAACATGGTCTAATTTACAAGAAGAAATTAAATATTGGGTGAATGCTTATAACGGGAAAGCTTCTGTTGTTCCTAAAACTGCTGTTCATTTCGATAAAAATAAATTGAAAGAGTTATTAGAAAGTAATGACACCATTAACCAAATCAATTGTAATTAAATTAATTATGAGAAATTATGCTTTATTAAAAATCATATTAGCGCCAATAGCATGTGTACTTATTATTTTAAGTACACAATTTGGTATAGAGTACTACCCATTATCTTTCGGTTTAGTTATAGGTTTTATAAATTGGAATAATCATAAATATGGTTTACTTATTGGAATTATTTTAAGTTTATTAGCCTCATATATTTCATTTTTTATTGCTTACTTCTCAGTTTATTTATTATTTGAGGTATTTAAACTTTTTTTAGGACAAGATAATGGAGGAGTAGCTGCTTTAATGGTTTCATCTTTTATTCTTTCTCCACTATTAGTGTTTTTTCTATATAAATTTGTTTTTAATTATTCACTAACTAAAATAGCAAAATATATAATTTTTACTTCAATATTGATTTTAATCATAGTTTTCAATTTTTCTGATTGGCAATATTTTAAATTTCTTAAAAATACAAGATTAGATCATTATACAATTTGGCAAATTGTTATGGCATTGGCAATTCAATTATTAATTCATCAAAAAGTAATTTGGAAAAAACAAAAACTTGAATAAACAAAACCAACCCAGCCTCTAAAATAACAGCAAAGTACCAACTACAAGCTTGTTGCTTTGCTGTTATTTATTGCTAGACTGAAAACTAACAGATCAGATTGTGATAAAAACAATAAGAAATAATTTGGATAAAATAATATCTACAGACTTTTTTACTGATTTCTTGTAATTCAAATAAATAGGGAGGACAAACCTATTATTCCATCATACATTATTACACAAGGGTGTCAGCTGTCTGATCGAATACAACGGTAAACTGTGGTTGTTTTTATGATTCCCTCTAAGTTTGATTTTAGGTTTTCTTTTAGCAAAGAAAAATAATTTTAGAAATTGGGTAAATCCTTAAAACTTATAGGATTGCGTTGAAACACTCTAGGGCAAGGCTTTACTAATTCAACAAATACACAAAAAAGGATTGATAATTTTATAAAACCAGCCCCAAATAGTTCGATTTTACGCCCCTTAGTTCCATAAAAAGACTTTCATTAATTAGAGTCTCAGATTATTAAAAATAAGAAACGCACTTATATCTGTTCAATGCTCTGATGTTAATATTAAAGTCATAGGTAACAGAAAACTCATGAGTTCCTCCTGTAAAATTAAGTTTGGTTGTGTTAAAATCATAGGAGTAACCAAAACGAAATCCTTGCCATTTTATTCCAGCAAATGTGCTTACAGAAGAGAGTATAGAACTGGTGTTTTGATTTTTAAGGGGAACAGTTGCTGCTGTTAGACCAAATGAAAACTGGTCGTCAAAAATATATTGCAGTCCAAGATCAAAGCGGTTTGTATTACCTTGCATCATAAAGTTTGACAATACATATATTTTACTTTTATTCGCAAACCATGTTCTGTAATTTTCTAAAAAAGGAAGATAATATTTCGTGTGTACGGAGATAAAAATATCTAAAGGAATATTTCCACTATCAGTTAAAGAGATATTGGGTTTGTTTAAATGCCTTAAAGTAAGACCAATCCAAGAATCATCATTATTAAATAAAATTGAAGAACTAAAATCGAAAAAATTTCTTTGAGTTCCTAGTACAATTGGATCTATTGAAGAAGTATTTATACTATTGTTATTTAAGTTTATCTGGTCTTCTAATAAAGTATTTTGAAACCCATAATTTTTCATTCCAAAACCAGCAGAAATGCTAGGTCTAAAAAACCAAGTATCATTCAGTTGGAAGGCCATCGAATAATTGAAGTTAATTTGATTAAATGTATAGTTTGACCCACTTTCAGTCTGATTTAAAAATGAAACCCCTAAACCCATTTTATAACCTTCATGCCAAGTGTCGAAATAAACAAAACTAGAATTTGATTTAAAAGTAGTAGTATGCCATTGAGATTTATGAACGGATCCTAATTTAGAGGAACGTATAGCGCCAGTAAATGAAGTGTTTAAGGTTTCTGGGACTAAGAAGTTTTGAGAAAAAATGACATCTTGTGCCTGAGATTTCAGGGTTATTACCAAAAAAAGAGGGTAAAGAAGGTATTTCATCTTATTTTAATAGTGTTATCGGTGAATTTTTAGTTACTTCTTTATTGAAAAATGTAATTCCGCTTACAAGCATTACATAATTTCCGTTTTCTGCAGGTTTGCCGTCTATTAGACCATTCCACCCTTTTAAATTAATTCCCTCTTCTTTGTAAACGATGTTTCCCCAAGTATTATAAATAGTCATTTGAATATTTGTAAAACCTCTAAAAACAGGTCTTATAGTTTCATTATAACCATCTCCATTTGGCGTAAATGCATTTGGAAGCTTCAAATAATATCCTTTTGTAATTTCAATAGTCCTCTCAAAAGTTTCGATACAACCAGCGGTGTAATTAACGGTCAAGACAACATTAAATGTACCGGATTGGTTATAGCTGTGCATTGGATTTTCTTCGTTAGTTGGCAAGCTACCATCACCAAAATCCCAAGAAACGGAAGTATAATTTCCACTTGATAAATTGGTAAATGTTATCGGGTCTTCTACAGATAAAAAATTGTAATTTGATATGGAAAAGGCACTATATTCAAAATCTGGAGTTCCAATTGAAGGAATATCTACTAAAAAAGACTTTGTTGTTATACATCCTTTTGCATCTGTAATGGTAAGTATATAAGACCCGTTTTGGTTTGAAGTCATAATGCTATTATCTGAGACAGAAGGTGTCCCTGCAGACCAATTATATATATAAGGTAAAAAACCACCCGTTACATTCGCCTTTGTTTGCTGGGTCACTGTTTTTAGATTACAATCAGTTATCAATGTTTCCTCAAATTCTATCTTTATAGGTTCTTGTCTAAAAATGTTAAATTCTCTAGTCGCTGTGCATCCATTTGCATCAGTAATATTTACAGAATAATCTCCAGGAGGAATGTTTACCAAATCTTCTGTAGTTTGATTGGTATTCCATAAAAAGGAGTAAGGCAGTGTTCCTCCCGAAACATCTAAATCGATACTTCCACTATTTACAATATTACAATCTGTAGCGTCTGTAATAGTTTCTGATACACCAAGGGCTGCTGGATTTGTGAATAAAAAAGTTTGCTGAATTGGGCACTGATTTGGATCACTATCTGTAATAGTCACTGAATAGGTTCCTGGGCTAAGGTTATTTCTTTGAATTCCTGCACTAGGATCATCATTCCAAGTAACAGTAAACGGTGCAATGCCACCAGTTAAATTTAAATCAATAGTACCATCATTTTCTCCGTTACAGGAAATAGGGCTTATAGTAGGACTAATAAAAAATATGGGTTGCTCTATAGTGATAGTCACATTTGCTTCACATTGATTATCATCTACTATTGTGGCAACATAATTTCCAGCAGATAAATTTGATTGTGAAAAACCATTTCCTAGATTATTCCAAGATATTTGATAAGGAGGCTTCCCTCCATTTACAGTGATGTCAATTGATCCATCAGCTCCTCCATAACAAGTTACGTCTGTTTTAGTGTAATTTATTTGTATTGCTGTAGGTTGTGTTAGCGCAATGTCTGTTTGCTCAATACAACCCAGTTTATCAGTAACTTCAATTGTGTAAGTTCCTGCAAATAAATTTGAAATATTTTGAGCATTACTCGTAAAACCATTTGGCCCTGTCCAGCTATAAGTATATTCAAATACTCCGGAAGAAACCTCTGTAGGAGTCCCTCCAGTAACATCGATTGTAATGTTACCAGTTGCTTCTCCAAAGCAAAGAATATCATCTTTTGAAACAGTGTTAATCGCAATAATATTGGGTTCAGTTAGTATATAGGTCTGATTTGTAACACATAGATTATCATCAACGACCTCCAATAGATATGTTCCTGCTTTTAAACCACCTTGACTTGGGCTCCCTTGGACAACTCCATTTCCTGTCCAATTATATGTGTAAGGTGCTGTCCCTCCTGTAATACTTACTTCTATAGTTCCGTCATTTCCATCAAAACAGGATATGTTTTTCTCTACATCGGTTGTTATTGTTAATAAATCTGGTTGTGTAACCGTATAATTCTCAGTAACAAAAACACCATTACCATCCTCGATTCTTAAGATATAATTTCCTGCTGGTAAATTTGTAATAGTATTTGCTGTTGAAGTAAATGAGTTGGGACCTGTCCATGAAATCAAATAAGGAGGTCCACTCGTAAAAGGAACTCCACCTGTAATATTTGTATTTATTATTCCATCATTTGATTCAAAACAGTTATTGTTAGACACTGTTACGTTTGATATTATTTTAGGGTTAACAGTTACCTCTAGTGTAAAAGGGTTTCCAACACAACTTGGTGTTGCTGGAGTAATAATATAAGTTTCTATTACGGGTATAGTTTTATTATTTTCTAATGTCTGACTGATATTTGTTTGAGGTGAACTCTCAGCAGAAGAACCAAGAATGGCTCCTGGAGTACTACTTGTTGGTGCAGTCCATGTATAGGTTGT
>JAQWIO010000048.1 GCA_029248845.1 Polaribacter sp.
TATGGGAACACCTCTGACGAGTGATTCTCCGATTTTAGATTTAACGGTAAAAGAAGCGAAACAAGTATTTCCTAATCTAGATTTTATTACAATTGCAATTAAAAGACAAGGGATTTCACAAACAATTATTCCTAGAGGAGATACAAGATATCAAAAAGATGACCAAGTCTATTTTTGTGTCCCAAATTACAGCATGAAAGACCTCTACCCTATCATTGGGAAGAAACAATTCAATATTAAAAATGTGATGATTCTTGGAGGAAGTAGTATTGGAAAAAAAACCGCAAGAAATCTCTGCAAAAATAACTTTAAGGTAAAGCTTATTGAAATAAACAAAGAAAAAGCAGGAGTATTAGCAGAGCAACTGAATGATACCCTAGTAATCAATGGAGATGGTAGAGATCTCGAGCTTTTAGAAGAAGAAAACATTAGAGAAACGGATGCTTTTATTGCGGTTACAGGAAATTCTGAAACCAATATTATGTCTTGTTTGGTTGCAAAATCGAAAGGGGTTAAGAAAACAATTGCATTGGTAGAAAATATGGACTATATAGACATCTCACAAACGATTGGTATTGAATCTCTAATCAACAAAAAACTAATAGCTGCAAGTAATATTTTCAGACATATAAGAAAAGGAGAAATATTAGCATTGGCTAATTTACACAATATAGATGCAGAAGTTTTTGAGTTTGAAGTGAAAGACGGTGCTAAAGTAACAGAACACCCTATCAAAGACCTTCGATTTCCTAGAGAAGCTGTTTTTGGAGGTATTATTAGAAACGAAAAAGCGATTATGGCAGTAGGAGATATGCAAATTCAAACAGGAGACAAGGTAATTGTATTTTCACTCCCAGAGGCCATAAACACGGTTGAAAGATTATTTAATTGATGCAATGAGCACTTTAAACACTAAAATAATATTTCGCTTTTTAGGCATTACAGCTATATTAAACGGGTTCTTTATGTTTATTGCTGTTCCTTTTAGTATGTATCATGATGAAATTGCTAAATGGGGAATTTTAAGTGCAGGAATAATAACTGTAATTATTGGTTTACTCCTCTATTTTTTTAACAAACCTACAAGTACAAACATTCAAAAAAAGGAAGGATACTTAATCGTAACATTAGGATGGTTGACACTTTCGTTAACTGGAATGCTTCCCTATCTTTTTTCAGGGGTAATTCCAAATATAACAAACGCTTTTTTTGAAACAATTTCAGGATATTCAACGACTGGCTCCTCTATTTTAACAGATATCGAATCGATGCCAAAAGGAATTTTATTCTGGAGAAGTGCCACCCATTGGATTGGTGGAATGGGAATTATAGTTCTCACAATTGCCATACTTCCTCTTTTAGGAATTGGAGGCATGCAGTTGTTTATGGCTGAGGCACCCGGACCCTCAACAGACAAACTACATCCTAGAATTACAGATACTGCCAAACGTTTGTATCTAATTTATGTAACCCTAACTTTTGCACAATTCCTATTGTTAAAATTTGCAGGAATGACTTGGTTTGACGCCATCAATCATGCAATGGCAACAATGAGTACAGGCGGTTTTTCAACAAAAAATAATAGTGTTGCCTTTTATAATAATTTACCATTGGTTCAATATATCATTATATTTTTTATGCTCATAGCAGGAACCAATTTTGTATTGACTTATTTTGCTTTAAAAGGAAAAATTCAGAAAGTTTTTCGTAGTGAGGAGTTTACATATTATCTATTTGGTATTATAGCTGTTGCTTCTATCGTTACACTGCTCATTTATTTCTTTCAAGACCCAAACTTACAAACAACTATAGCACATCCTATGGTTTTTGGTAGAGAAGAAAGTGCCATCCGACATGCTCTGTTTATGGTTACCTCTATTGTAACAACAACCGGGTTTGTTACTGCAGATTTTACCATGTGGAGTTTCTTTGCAACTGGTATTTTCTTTGCCTTATTTTTTACGGGGGGTTCTGCCGGTTCTACAAGTGGTGGTGTAAAAGTGGTAAGGCATATTGTAATGTTAAAAAATAGTTTTCTAGAATTTAAAAAAGCATTGCATCCAAATGCAATTATTCCAGTAAGGTATGATGGGAAAGCAGTAAACAAAAACATTGTTTTTAATATTATTTCATTCTTTATCATTTACATGCTCATTTTTATAATGTCTTCTGTTATCTTTACTTTTTTTGGTTTAGATTTCATCTCTGCTCTGGGAGCAGCTGCTTCTAGCTTGGGAAATATTGGCCCAGCGATTGGTTCCGTGAGCCCTGTCGATAATTTTTCTCACTTATCTAACGGTGCTAAATGGTTTTGTTCTTTCTTGATGTTAATAGGCCGTCTAGAGCTTTTTACAGTTCTTATTTTATTTACACCTTTCTTCTGGAGAAAGAATTAACCAAAAATTGTTTCTAAATCAATTATATTTTTCATAAAAAAAGAGCTTAGAAATTCCAAAGAATACATATCAATCGATTTTTTTTTTATAAAAAGTATCACGTTAATTAAATTATTGACTTAAATTTACATAGTTTATTTTCTTATAAATAATAAAATAACTATTTTTATTTTTTTTATGAAAAAAACATCCGAATTACTGTACAAAAAAATCGAAAACCAAACAATTGCATGGTTTGAAAATAGCAATAAATATGTTGTTTTAGAAGATACAACTGCTGATATTTTAAAAAAATTAAGCAGCGGAATCTCTGTGAAAGAAATTGCTCAAGAATTATCTCAAAAACATCGTATTCCGACAGATACTGCTGAAAACTTTATCTTAGACTTCCAGAAAAAAGTAAACAACCAAAAAGAGAATATTGAGAAGCAATTAACAAAATATCACAAAGAGATAAAAACTCCAGAATCCTATGCAATCATTGAATATTATAAAGTCAATGATCTTATTTTTAAAGTTTCTTATTTGAGTGAAAAAGAGCGTTCACTTGTGCATCCAAAATTTGCTCATTTAGCAATAGAACCTTCTACCAGTTTTGACAACGAGTTTGAAGTTTTTATTCATGACAAATTCATTTACCTTTTTGTTGATAAAAATTTAATTGGAGCCTGGACTAATAATGACGTTCATTATTTTCAAGGGAAATTTTCTATGGAATTTATTCAAAAAATTCATCGAAAAGAAGAGCATGAGTGGATGGGTGTGTTTCACGCATCAGCTGTCAGTAATGGTAAAAAATCCATTCTTTTTTTAGGAGACTCTGGAAATGGAAAAAGCACCTCACTGGCCCTATTACAAGCAAATGGATTTACTTGTCTTGCTGATGATTTTGTACCAATAGATGTCAAAAAACAACAAGTATATAGTTTTCCAGCGGCAATTTCTATCAAAAAAAGTAGCTTAAAAACACTACTGCCCTTCTATCCTGAATTGGCTACAACTACAGAATATAATTTTGAGCAATTACAAAAAATTGTCCGCTATTTAAAACCAAACAACGACAGTTACTTTAATCATTTACCTTGTGAGAATCTCATCTTTATCAAGTATGAAAAAGAGGCGGATTTAAGCTGTGAAAAAATTTCTAATATTAAAGCATTTCAATATGATATAGTTTGTAATGGTGTTGAATTGTCTTCTGGTGCTATTAGAAATCATAGACCAGATATTTTAGTTAAAGCTTTTGAGATTGCCGGATATGATAAAGAAGAGGTCGAGAAAAGATTTGGTGCTATGTCTAGTGCCTTTAAGTTCGGTGCTCCTCCTCATGGAGGAATAGCTCCGGGAATTGATCGAATAGTAATGATATTAACTGGAGTTGACAATATTAGGGAGGTGATAGCTTTTCCTATGAATCAACAGGCTCAGGATATTCTTATGGGTGCCCCATCAGCTATACCAGAAGATCAATTATATGATTTAAGTATTAAAATTGACAAAGGAGACGACTAATAAGTTGTTCAAAAAATGAAAGAATTTTTTCTAGAAATTTTCACATGGTGGAATGGTCAAACATTAGGGACTAGAATTCATACTATTATTCATGGT
>JAQWIO010000092.1 GCA_029248845.1 Polaribacter sp.
AATTGTGTAGTCAAACCTTATTCAAAAGCCAAAGTCAAAAATACACCACGAGTTCCCATGAAGTTTACCGGAGCTGTCCATTCACTTTCTGGGTCTTTGTCGTATTTTAGCTCATTGTTTATCGCAAAAATTCCTCGAATGGAGGGCGAAAACTTGAAGAAGTACAAATAAATATCTATTCCTAAACCAACTTCGTACATAAAATTATTTGTTTTCATTCTGAATTGTCCGGAGAGGTTGTCGTCCTGATTCGCTTCATTACTTGAAAAATTATAATTATATGAAACACCAGCCAATACAAAGGGACGAATATTTTTGTATCGATCTGTACTAAATTTAAACAATAAAGGAACATGTAAAAATGTAGAACTAACCTCTCTAACACTATCTCTTGAGAGGGGAAGATGATTAAAATAAATGCTTTTAGTGTTGGTCATTAAACCAGGTTCTAAACGTAAATTTAAATTTTTGTGAAGTCGTAAATCTGCAATTATACCAACATTAAATCCGGAAGTTGGAACTACTGTAATATTTGCATTTGGAACTGAAGCAATATCGTTTAAACTAATTTTAAAATCATTTTTATTTAAACCTAAGTAAAAACCATAGTGTATTTTTCTTTTATCAAAACTGGGTAGATATTCAACTCTTTCACTTTGGGCAAAAAAAGCGATAGAATTTAGAACGAAAAAACAAAATATTATTATTTTATGAATCATTATTTACGAGCAGTATAAATTGTAGCAACTCCAAAAGTTACCGGTTTGTGTTCAGTATGTTTAAACCCATTTTTTTCTAAAATATTGTTGAACGCTTGTCCAAAAGGAAAAGAATTTGCAGATTCAGATAAGTATGAATAAGCCACTTTATCTTTAGAAAACAGCTTGCCTATAATTGGTAAAAATAAATTAGTATATAATTTATAGCCTTGTTTAAAGGGGAATTTTGTTGGGTTAGAGGTTTCCAAGATAACCAAGACTCCTGTTGGTTTTAAAACTCTAGCAATTTCTTTAATTCCTTTGTCTAAATTTGCGAAATTACGAACTCCAAAAGAGACAGTAATAGCATCAAAAGTATTATCTGTAAAAGGCATTTCTTCAGAATCGCCCACAATCATTTCTATCTTATCAGACAAGCTTGCCTTTGCTATTTTTTCCTTACCCACTTCTAACATCCCTTCAGAAATATCCAAACCAACGATTCTTTCTGGAGCTAATTTAGACATCATTAAAGCTAAGTCTCCAGTTCCTGTAGCAATGTCTAAAATTTGTTTTGGATTATTTTTGCCAACAATTTTTACTACTTTTTTACGCCATTTAATATCAATTCCAAGAGAAATAATTCTGTTTAAGCCATCATAATTTTTAGAAATAGTATCAAACATTTTAGCAACTTGCTCTTTCTTTCCAAGTTCTGAATCTTTATATGGTTTGATGATTTTTGACATATTTTTTATCCGTTAATTGCAATTACTTCATTAATCTGATTCGGTAACATTTCTTTTAATAAGTTTTCAATTCCGTTTTTTAATGTTGCTGTAGAGGATGGACACCCACTACAAGCACCTTGAAGAATGACCCTAACTATTTTGTGTTCATCATCATAAGAGTGAAAAGCAATATTTCCACCATCACTTGCAACAGCAGGCTTGATATATTCATCTAAAATAGCTACAATTTCAGCAGAAATCCCTTCTAATTTAGGCTTGGGTTCTTCAATGTTATTTTTTGAAATTATTTTTTCATCTTTAGGGAGTTCTTTGATAATTGTTTTTCCTGCAGCTAAATATTCGCGAATAAAAGTTCTAACTTCTGTAAAAACATCATTCCATTCTACCATCTCATATTTTGTAACTGATACATAATTATCAGAAATAAATACTTCTTTTACAAAAGAGAAATTAAAAATGGCCTGGGCTAAAGGAGATGATTTGCTGGCTTCATCAATGTTTTTATACTCTACATCAGTATGTGTTAACGATTTATTAGTCCCAAATTTCATTACCGAAGGGTTTGGAGTTGCTTCTGCATATACTTCTATAGCTTCCTTATCAGAGGTTTGAGATTCATTTACAATAATCCCATTGTTGTTTATATAGTTTTCAATTTGTTCTTTAACTTCCTCTTGAACATCTATCCATTCTACAATGTCAAAACGTTGGATAGCAATAAAATTCGCAGTAATAAAGATCTTTTTTACAAAGGGTAAGTAGAATAATTGTTGTGCTAAAGGCGAATTCTTTGCTTCATCAATGTTAGCATACTCATAACTTCCACCATTAATTAAAATTTGATTGGTGTTAAACTTTATAATAGTATTGTTTGTTGTTTCTTGAATTGAAATTTCTAGGTCTTGCATTGTGTTAAAAATTGAATTGCAAAATTAAGGCAAAAAAGGGAAACAGTATTGTTTTAAAGATGTTAAATAAAAATTCCGCTAGAAGATAAATTTTATCTGTTCATGCGGAATTTAAAAGATGTATTTTAAAGTTACAGATTTAAAGTAATTGAAGCAGTATAGATTCTATTATCTATAAGTAAATCCGCTGGATTCACATCATAACCAGGATAAAAATTGTAAGAACTATTTTGATTGCTATTATTGTAAGAAAAATCTAATTTAAAACTGCCAAAATTGTAACCCGCTCCAAGGGAATGCCCTCTTAAATTATTGGTCTCTAAAGCTGATTTGTAGGGGTTTTGTTCAAATTTATACCCTCCTCGAATACTAAATTTATTAAAACGCCATTCTGTACCTATATTATAAGAATGTGTATTTCTTAATTGGTTTTGAAAAAACTGATTCTCATTAGAGAAACCCCCGTTTGATAATTCTATGTTTTTATAATTTTTATTGATATAATCAAAACTCAATAAACCGCTTTTGCCAAAAATAAATGCAGCACTTGCTGTTACTTTACTCGGTGTTTTTAATCTATAAGCAATGAAATCCAGATATTTTAACTCTTGAGGATAAGTTTTGTTTTCTGTAAAATAAGTAGTTTCTCCAATATCAATAGTGCTGTCTTGATTATAATTTGTGTCCTGTAAAATTTCTTGATATAAAGTAGGGGTTTGATAAGCTAAACCAAATCTAAAATTAGGATGTGCTTTGTAGATAAATCCTGCATTTGCAGAAAAACCTGCCCCAGTTGTATAGTTTTCTTGATATAATTCTACGTCAAGTATATTTCCATCAATATCACTATTGAGTTCTGTTAATACTGATTGTTGAGTGAAATTTAAATCATACAAATTTAAACTTACACCCATATATAGTTTTTTTAGATGAACAGCAGAAATAGCAAAGTTTAATTCGGTCAATTCTCCTCCATAATTAGTATTAAATAATTGACCATCTGTAAAATCATAAATCAATGCTGGGGTATTATTATCTCTTGGATTTGAGTCAAATCTAGTAACAGCTTCATTTCCTTCAGCCGAAAAAGTATTTGTAAAATCTTTTGTAATTCTATAATTGAACCCGATGGCAAATTTATCCCATTCAGAATTGTAAGTGTTTTCAAAGACCAATACGGCACCAGCATGAGAAAGATTTACAAACTCATTATTGTAGGTTAACGTTTTTCTATCATTTAAAGCGGCATCACCATAGGAGGCGTTTATAATAGAGTTTCTAGAATTAAAAGTTCCAGAAAAAGAACTGCTATTAAAAATCGCAATACCAGCAGGATTAACATTAATCGCAGATACATCTCCACCCAATGCTCCGAAAGCTCCACTCAATGCTGTATAACGTGCAGAGCCATTATCATCATTTTGTGAAAAAAGAATTCCTAAGTCTTGGTACCTTAAAGATTGAGAATAAGACGTAATTGTAGCCGAGAAAAAAATTGCTATTATTAAATTTTTTTGCATTCTTTTTGATTTTAATTAATTTCTTCTTGTTGATGAAGAACTTCGAGAGCTTCTTCTGATTGTTGAACTCCTTGGAGAAGAACTCCTTGTTGATGAATAGCTACTGTTACTATATCTTGAAGGAGAAGTATTTCTTCTTAACGATGTGTTATAATTTGTATTTCTACTTGAGGAATTAGTATTACTATTTCTTGTGTATACATAAGAACCTGTATCTCTTCTTGAAGAACTATTTTTAGATTCAGTGTTATTTTTGTTTGTAGAACTAGGCCTTGAAGAATTCGATATAGAAGATCTTCTTACAACAACAACTTCTCTATTTTTTTTAGTACTTGTTTTGTTCTCTAGGTTTGCACTATTTCTTCTGCTACCAGAACTTCTTCTTGTAGACGAACTTCTCGAATTTCCAGATGACGAAGAGCTTCTTCTAGTTGTATTAGAACTTCTTGAAGGTGAAGTACTTCTTCTGCTAGATGGAGAGGTTACAGTGTTATTGTCTCTTCTTGAAGTTCTTGTAGATTTTCTTTTTGAGGAATTGCTATTGCTTCTACTTGTTGCAATTCTGTTATTAGCGTTCCTATTACTCCTAATAGTTCTTCTTCCATAATTGCTATTTCTGTAGTAGCGATTACGATATCTGTTGTTATAGTTTCTGAAACGGTTTGCATACCCGTAATAATAGGGTTGGTAATAATACGGACTATAAAATCCCATGTTCCAGGAATAATAATTCTGATATGGATTCCAATACGGGTTATAATTCCAAGCATAGCCTCGATATCCCCAGTTTCTATATCCCCAAGTGTCATAAAATCCATTACCATAAAAATTAGTCCAATATGGGTTGCTAATTAAATTTACTTTTACAACCACATTATTATTACTATTTTGCCCCCAAGGTTGATTCGGATTGTAGTTTAATGTTTCATCAATAGTTTCATCGTCTATATAAATTGTATCTACAGAATTATAATCCTCTACATTTGTAAAAACATCTTTGGTGTCTATATCCTCTAAACTGTTTAGTTTTTTTAAAAAATAATTAGTTTCATAATCGTCATATTGTTTTTCGTTAACGATTACTACTTTTTTGTTTTTAATAGTTTCTACTTCATCACCATATATTCCGTCATTATTTGAGGTGTTTTGATAAACTCCACAAGAAACCAATATCGAATTAGTTATCAGTAATACGAATAGTTTATTTATATTTCTTTGTTTCATATTGGATATATTTAGGTGAATTCGTTTTATTAATTAAATTTTGCAAAAAACTCTTTAAATTATAGTAGTTTTGTACTGTTTATGTTCAACAAATTCTAATAACTTACATTTTAAAGGTAACAATATTTGTGCCAAACTTTTGATTATGAGTAAACATTTAACGAAAAGAGCTGACGATTATTCTAAATGGTATAATGAATTAGTAATAAAGGCTGATTTAGCTGAAAATTCAGCTGTTAGAGGTTGTATGGTGATTAAGCCCTATGGTTATGCAATTTGGGAAAAAATGCAATCAGAATTGGATAGAATGTTCAAAGAAACAGGCCATGAGAATGCTTATTTTCCGCTTTTTGTTCCAAAGAGTTTGTTTGAAGCAGAAGAAAAAAATGCAGAAGGTTTTGCAAAAGAATGTGCCGTTGTTACACACTATCGTTTACAAAACGATCCAGATAATTTAGGTAAATTAAGGGTAGATCCCGAAGCAAAATTAGAGGAGGAATTAGTTGTGAGACCAACATCCGAGGCAATTATATGGAGTACTTATAAAGGTTGGATTCAATCATACAGAGATTTACCATTGCTAATAAATCAGTGGGCAAATGTAGTTCGTTGGGAAATGCGAACACGATTATTTTTGAGAACTGCAGAGTTTTTGTGGCAAGAAGGACATACAGCTCATGCAACAAAAAAAGAAGCTATTATCGAAGCCAAACAGATGCAAGATGTATATGCGGAGTTTGCAGAAAGTTTTATGGCTATGCCAGTAGTTAAAGGGATCAAATCTGATAGCGAACGTTTTGCAGGTGCAGAAGATACATACACTATAGAGGCTTTAATGCAAGATGGGAAAGCTTTACAAGCAGGAACAAGCCATTTTTTAGGACAAAATTTCGCCAAAGCTTTTGATGTGAAATTCACATCAAAAGAGGGGAAACAAGAACATGTCTGGGCTACTTCTTGGGGTGTTTCTACTCGTTTAATAGGTGGTTTAATCATGACGCATTCAGATGATTTTGGTTTGGTTTTACCTCCTAAATTAGCGCCAATTCAAGTGGTAATTATTCCTATTTATAAAGGCGAGGAACAATTAGAAGCCATCACAGAAAAAGTAAATATTCTCGTTAAAGAATTACGTAAAAAAGGAATTTCTGTAAAGTTTGATAACAGAGACACGTATAGACCTGGAGCAAAATTTGCTGAATATGAGTTGAAAGGAGTTCCGGTTAGAATTGCAATGGGAAATCGAGATTTAGAAAGTGGCACGCTAGAGGTTGCTAGAAGAGATACTTTGGAGAAGCAAACAATTGCTCAGGAAGACGCAGTAACCTATATCGAAACACTCTTAGAGAAAATTCAAGAAAATTTATTTACAAAAGCCATTCATTATAGAAAAGAGCACACCACAGAAGTAGCTACTTTTGATGAGTTTAAAAGTACTATAAAGAATAAAGGAGGTTTTGTTTCTGCTCATTGGGACGGTACAGAAGAAACCGAAGACAAGATAAAAGAATTAACAAAAGCAACAATAAGGTGTATCCCTAATGATGCTTTAGAAGAAACAGGAAGTTGTGTTTTAACAGGGAAACCTTCGTTTAAAAGAGTGCTTTTTGCAAAGGCGTATTAATTTTAAAAAAAAGCTATTTTTTTTTGAATAATTGTTGTAGAATTTAAAAAACCTTGTATATTTGCACCCGCAATTAAGACATATTTAATTGTTATGGTCCGTTCGTCTAGGGGTTAGGACGCATGGTTTTCATCCATGTAACACGGGTTCGATTCCCGTACGGACTACAAAAGTTTTCATATAAAAACTAATATATTAAGAATTATGGCAAATCATAAGTCAGCACTGAAGAGAATTAGAAGTAACGAAGCTAAAAGGTTACGTAACAAATATCAGCATAAAACAACTCGTAATGCTGTTAAAGATTTGCGATCTGTAGAAGATAAAAAAGATGCTGAAAGTAAATTAGGAAAAGTTATTTCTATGCTAGATAAATTAGCGAAGAATAATATCATTCACAAAAACAAAGCAGCCAATTTAAAATCTAAATTGACCAAGCATGTTGCCGCTTTGTAAATTTATATTACAACATAGTAAAAAAAGCTCTGAATTTTAATTCAGAGCTTTTTTTACTTTAAAACAATATTTATTATTTACCAAATAAATGCAACTCTGTAAATTCTTTATTAATGCGTAGAGATTGTGTCTTACTCAGGGAAATATCATCTAAAGAGATTTCTACATTATCTATTTGTACAGAGCAAACTGTAAAAGGTAAATTGTGGAATACAATATTAAATTCTTTGTATTCAGCATCAAAAACACCTTCTTTATGCTGTTGTATAATAACTTCTTTCTTTTTTCCTGTTAATTTGAATGTACGTAAGCTGTACCTTCCTTTCTTGTAGTCATATCCATCATGCGCATCGTCAAATAATTGCGATTTTTCTTTACCTTCTTTGTAATAAACATCTAAAGTAATCTGATCTATTTTTTTCTCACCAACATATTGTTGAATAGGATATTTTGGGATAATACCACCTTCTTTTATAAAGAACGGCATGCTATCAATATCAGCATCTACCCACATTTCTCTTCCTCCTTCGACAACTTCATCTGTCCAAAAATTATACCATTTACCTCTCGGTATATACATTCTTCTTCCTTTGGCATTGGGTTCTAAAATAGGACAAACCAAAATTTTATCACCATAAACAAACTCATCGCTCCTGTAGTGAGTTCCAGTATCTTCTTGGTCGAATAAAACTAAGGATTTTAAAATTGGAGTTCCTTTTGTAATGTGATTCCAAAATGCGGTATATAAGTAGGGTAATAATTGGTATCTTATTTCGATAAACTTACGTACGATGTCTGTTATTTCTTTACCAAAAACCCATGGTTCTTGATCTCCATGATCTCCTGAAGAATGAACTCTACAAAAAGTATGGAAAATTCCTAATTGAATCCAGCGTGCAAATAATTCTCCTTGAGGTTGTTCGGCAAATCCACCAATATCACTCCCAGCAAAAGAAAAACCTGACATTGCCATTCTTTGTGCTTGGTTATTTGCAATCGATAAATGTTCCCATGTTGCTACATTATCTCCCATCCAAGTAGAGGTATAACGTTGTGTGCCAGAATATGCTGCTCTAGTAATTACAAAAGGACGTTTTGGATATGCATATTTTTTTAACCCATGATAAGTTGCACGGGCCATTTGCATTCCGTAAATATTGTGTGCCTTTCTGTGTGAACAAGGATTCCCATCATAATCATGACGAACATCATTTGGGAATGACTTATTAGGGACATCCATAACAGCAGGTTCATTCATGTCATTCCAAACTCCTTTTACTCCTGTTTCTTCAATTAATTCTTGAAATAAACCTTCCCACCAAGTTCTCACTTCTGGTTTTGTAAAGTCTGGAAAGTAACATTCTCCGGGCCATACTTTACCTTTCATATAAGGGCCATCCGCACGTTTACAGAAATAATCTTTATCTAAAGCTTCTTTAAACACCGGATATTCTAAATCGATTTTAATTCCGGGGTCAATTATAACGACAGTTTTAAAACCGTCATCTTCTAATTCCTTCACCATTCTTTTTGGATCAGGGAAATATTCTTTATCCCAGGTAAAACAACGGAAGCCATCCATATAATCAATATCTAAGTAGATTGCATCGCAAGGGATCTTTAAATCTCTAAATTTTTTTGTAACCTCTTTTACATTGCTTTCTGGATAATAACTCCATTTACATTGATGAAACCCTAAAGCCCACAATGGAGGTAGGTGTTGGGGTTTGCCCGTTAAATCAGTATAGTTTATAACGACGTCTTCCATTTTTGGCCCGTAAATAAAGTAGTAGTTCATTTCACCTCCTTGTGCCCAAAAACTTGTGATATTTCTTCTTTCATGAGCAAAATCAAAATATGTTTTAAAAGTATTATCAAAGAAAATACCATAAGATTTATCATCCTGAATTGCCGTATAAAAAGGGATTGCTTTGTAGATAGGATCTGTATCTTTACCAAAAGCATAGGAATCTGTTACCCAGTTTTCAAAGCGTTTACCTTTAATGTTAACATCAACAGGTTTATCACCAAGGCCATAATAGCTTTCAGATTTTTGACAAATTTTACTCATTTTTACAATGTCTCCCCCGTGTTCATAGCTTTCTTCCCAGTGAAAACCAATTTCATCTTGGTTGATAATTTTGAAATCTATAGCGTCATATATACTAACTTGCAAACTTTTTTTCTCAACTTTACAAATGAGTTTAGAAGTTGTAATTATGTAATGTATTTCGTCTTCTGTAACCTCCAAAAAATTATATCCTCTACTTGCGTATTTCGTAATTCCGTAGGAGAAATCATTTTCAAATTTACCAGTAGTAGTGTATCTAAATCTAATAACACTATCTCTAACAACTGTTAGTTGTAAGACAACATTGTTCTTTGTTGTAAAATATAATGTATCTACATCTTTTCTGTAGTTCACAATTTCGGATGGAAATAAATTACCTTTTTGTTCTAATTCTGTATTAACAATCATTGTATAGGTTGTTTCTTTTGACTTGTAAAAAATCGTAAAAGGTTCTTTCTAATTACTCTTAAAAATAATTTCTACGACAACTTTTCTAGTATAATTAACACTAAAATATTGCTTATTTATTTAAAAATAAGCAGAATATAAATTCTTTTAGGGGTTGCTTAAATTTTTCTTTAAAGTGATAAAAATTGGTTTCTTTTTTGCGAAGTATAAAAAAATAAAGGCTTTTTTTTATCATTATATTAGACAAAAAAAGGAGTTGTCATTATTTGTACTTAAATGCAATCATACCTAGCGGAGGTAAATTTAATTCGATAGAATTTTTCCGTCCATTCCATTCAATTGAGGTTGAAGATGCCATTTTATTATCATAGTTTCCTGTTCCATTATATTGAGGGCTATCACTATTAAAAATGGGTACTAATATTCCTGATTTTGGCAAACCTATTCTGTAGTTTTTTCTTGGAGTTTGAGTTAGATTTAGAATGACAACTATATTGTTTTTTTCATTTACTCCTTTTCTGATATATGATATTACACTATTCTCATGATCTCCATGATCTATCCATTCAAATCCTTCTGCTGAAAATTGTTTTTGATGTAAAGCATATTCTGTTTTGTATATTGAATTTAAATCTTTTACTAAGTTTTGAATACCTTTATGGTTCTCGAAATTTAATAAAGACCATTCTAGACTTCCATTGAAATCCCATTCCCTTGTTTGTCCAAATTCGCCACCTTGAAATAGTAATTTTGTTCCAGGATGAGTATACATAAAGCTATAAAGTAAGCGTAAGTTTCCAAATTTTTGCCATTCATCACCTGGCATTTTGTCTACCAAAGCTTTTTTGCCATATACAACTTCATCGTGAGATAGTGGTAGCATAAAGTTTTCTGTAAACGCATAATTTAAACTAAATGTTAAGTCATTTTGATGATATTTTCTATAAACAGTTTCTTTCTCAAAATAATTTAGAGTATCATGCATCCAGCCCATCATCCATTTCATTCCAAAACCCAGTCCACCATCATAAATAGGTCTAGATACTTTAGGGAAAGATGTAGATTCTTCTGCAATTGTTTGTACATCAGGAAATGCTTCATAAACAGCAGCATTCATTTCTTTGATAAATTTTATTGCATCTAAGTTTTCGCGTCCTCCTAACTCATTAGGTTCCCATTGCCCTTCTTCTCTAGAATAATCTAAGAATAGCATTGATGCGACAGCGTCAACCCTTATACCATCAACATGGTATTGGTCTAGCCAAAACAGAGCGTTGCTTATTAAGAATGCTTTTATTTCGTTCCTACCATAATTAAAAATTAAACTTTTCCAATCTTGGTGGTATCCTTTTCTCTTGTCTGGATGTTCGTAAAGGTGAGATCCGTCAAAAAAGCCTAATCCATGGTCATCCGATGGAAAATGTGAAGGCACCCAATCTAGAATGACACCAATCCCTTTTTTATGAAATGTATCTACGAGGTATTTAAATTCCTCAGGGTAGCCAAAGCGTGATGTTGGTGCAAAGTAGCCAGTTAATTGGTAACCCCAACTTGGATCATAAGGGTATTCCATTATAGGCATAAATTCTACATGTGTAAAATTCATATCTTCAACATAATCAACCAATTCATTAGCTAATTCTTTGTAACTTAAAAAACGATTTTGATCCGTTTTTTTCTTCCAAGATCCCAAATGTACCTCATAAACAGAAAAAGGAGCATCTAGTGCATTCTTTTTCTTTCTGTTTTTTATCCATTTTTTATCATTCCAGGCGAATTGATCTTCCCAAACTACAGAAGCAGTTTTCGGTGGATGCTCACATCGTCTTGCAAATGGGTCTGCCTTTTCAGTTTTTACATCATTAATACTACTTTGTATTTGATACTTATAAATACTCCCTTTTCCAACATTAGGTATAAAACCTTCCCAAATACCGCTTTCGTCCCAGCGAACATTTAGTGCATTTGCATCTTCTTGCCAAAAATTAAAATCTCCGACTACAGCTACTCTTTTAGCGCCTGGTGCCCACACAGAAAAATAGGTGCCATTTTCACCATCTAAGGTAGTTATGTGAGCACCAAATTTTTCATATAAACGATAGTGTTTTCCTGCTTTAAAAAGAGAGATATCGAAATCTGTAAAGCGGCTATATACTTTGGTTTTAGACATGTATTTTGCTTAGATAACAGTTCCTGTTTGTATAATAGCCCCCTTTTTGATGACTACGATGCCATCTTTGATAGTGTAATTTTTAGTTTCAGTATCCTTTAGGTGAGGGCCTCCATTAATTTTAACATCATCACCAATTCTAACATTTTTATCAATGATACAATTATTAATTAGGCACCTATTACCAATACCTAAAAGATTTTCTATCTTATTTTTTTCTATATTATCTAAAGATTCATAATAATCATTACCCATCATATAGGTGTTTGTTAGTATCGAATCTTTTCCAATTCTAGCACGGATTCCTATCACGCATCGTTCTATTTTCTGTGCCATTATTATACAGCCATCAGCAATTACAGCTTGATTAAGCAGGGTGCCAGAAATTTTAGAGGTGGGTAAAATTCTAGCTCTTGTGTAAACTCGATTTTCATCATATAAATTAAATTTTGGCACTTCATCCGTTAAACCTAAGTTGGCTTCGAAAAAAGAGTCTATATTTCCGATGTCTGTCCAATAACCTTCATACGGGTAACTAACTGTTTTATGATTTTGAATAGCTTGTGGTATAATTTCTTTTCCAAAATCAATAGTTTTAGGATTATTCATTAACTCTATTAGTAGGTCTCTATTAAAAATGTAGATTCCCATAGAGGCTAAATAATTTCGATCTTCTTTCTTCATTTCATCACTGACATCAGAAGTCCAATCTGGTAACACGCTTGCATTTGGTTTTTCAATAAAAGAGGTAATTGTATTTTGTGCGTCGGTTTTCAAAATTCCAAAAGAAGTGGCATCTTTTTTGTTTACAGGATAGGTAGCAATAGAGATAGCTGCATTACTTTCTTCATGCTTTTTTATCATGTCTTTAAAATCCATATTGTACAGTTGATCTCCAGAAAGAATAAGAGCATATTTAAAGTCATTTTGTAGGAAATGGTGCATACTTTGTCGAACGGCATCTGCGGTTCCTTGAAACCACTTGTCACTTTGCATCGTTTGTTCTGCTGCTAATACGTCTACAAAAGCTGCGCTAAAAAAACTAAAGTGATAGGTGTTTTTTATATGTTTATTTAAAGAAGCAGAATTGAACTGTGTCAATACATACATTCTTTTGATTCCTGAATTGATACAATTTGAGATTGGGATATCTACCAATCGATACTTTCCTGCAATAGGTACTGCTGGTTTCGATCTGTTTGCGGTAAGTGGGTATAGTCTAGAACCTTGTCCACCTCCTAATATAATGGAGAGTACGTTTTCGTTAATCATAACTTATTGTTTTAAGGATTGGTATAAATTCACATATTCTTTGGCAGAATTATCCCAAGAATAATCGAATGTCATTATTTTTTTTGAATTTTTTTGAAACTTCTTTTTTTCACTATAAAATTTATTAGCTCTTGCAATTGCAGTCGTTACTTTTTCTACAGATACTCCTTCATGGCAAATGCCGTAACCTTCCTTGCAGATATCCACAACGGTGTCTTTTAATCCACCTATAGAATTTACAACAGGAACGGTTCCGTATCGTAATGCATAAAGTTGATTTAATCCACACGGTTCAACTCGAGAAGGCATTATTAAAAAGTCTGCACCTGCATAGAATATATGAGCTAAGGTTTCGTCATAACCGATAAAAGAATTGTAATTTTTATTGTGATTTAGTTTTTTTAATGCTTGTTCTGTTTCTGTTTGTCCTGTTCCTAAAAGAAGTATAGAAATATTATTTTCTTGTAATGATTTTTCAAAAATCTCAGGAAACAGATCAGCACCCTTTTCACCAACCAATCTACCGATAAAACAGAATAAAGGTTTTTTTACATCGAGATTGAATTTAGTACATAGCCATTTTTTATTTGCTTTTTTACCTGAAATAACAGAGGATTTTTTGAAATTTTTAATGAGTTTATTATCTGTTTCCGGATTCCATACATTCCAGTCAATTCCA
>JAQWIO010000101.1 GCA_029248845.1 Polaribacter sp.
TAAACAACCTGTATAAATTTGTTCTATTACCATTTTCTTTATAAATCGGGATCTCTTTAATTAACGATATGCTTGGTGAATATATTTTGCATACTTTTCTTGCTCCTTTCTGTCTCCAGTTTTGTAAAATTTTACAGCATCATTCACTCTCATAAAAAAGTGATTAATCTCTATTACAGATAAAATTCCACTTCTAAAGAGATCGTCTCTTACTGGACCTTTAACCCCAACGAAAAAAAAAGTAATGTCTTTTTTTTGATAGTATTTAATTCTCTCTTTTAACATTTCTACTCCTGTACTATCTACTCTATTTACACTTTCTGCATCTAAAACTATCAATTTTAAAGCAGCCCCTTTTTCATGAACCATTTCAGCTAATTTAGCTCTAAAATAACTTGAATTTGCATAAAATATTTGCGCATCAAACCTAAAAATTAAAATATCGCTCTCAATAATAACTTCTTCAAAACGATTTTTATTTCTATAAAAATTAGAGTTTGGCACTTTTCCTAATTCAGCAACATAAGGTCTTGATGTTCTAAAAATTAATACAATTAATGAAAGGCCAACTCCGACAATAATACCGAATTCTATTCCTAATAACAATGTAGCTAAAAAAGTAGCCAATAACAACCAAAAATCTAGGTGATTTGCTTTCCAAAGAAAAATAGCTTCTTTAAAATTCACCAATCCAAATACTGCAACAATAATTATTGCAGCTAAAACAGCTTTTGGTAAGTAATAAAATAAAGGTGTTAAAAACAATAATGTTAGAATTACCATTAATACAGAAATTAACGCAGCCATTCCTGTCTTTGCTCCACTTTCTTCATTAATTGCTGAACGCGAAAAACTGGAAGTAGAAGGGTATGCTTTGAATAAGGAACCAACCATATTACTTAGGCCTAAAGCAATTAATTCTTGGTTCGGTCTAACGAGGTACTCGTCTTGTTTTGCCTCTAATGATTTTCCAATAGAAATAGTTTCTAAATACCCAACCATAACTAGCGTAAATGCTATTGGTAATAGTTCTCTTATTTGATCTAAATCAACATCTGGAATCCCAAATGATGGCAAGCCTGAAGGAATCTCTTTAATGATGGAAACATCGTTAAAAGATTTTCCAAAATATTTCATAATTATAATACCCAGAACAACAACAATAAGGGCATTTGGTATTTTTATATTTATTTTTCTAAAAATAACAATAATCGCAACTGAAAAGAATCCAATGATTGTTGTGTGAAAATTATAATTGGTAATTTGAAGTAAAACATCTTCAATAACATATTGTATTTGATCACTTTGAACAAAATCTACTCCTAATAAATTTCGGAATTGATTGCATCCAATAATTAGGGCTATGGCAGAAGAAAATCCTGTAATTACCGGTTTAGAGAGAAAGTTTACAATAAACCCTAAGCGAAAGACTCCCATGATAAATTGAATTGTACCTACCATCAAAGCCAATAAAATGGCAATAGAAATATAGCTGTCAGAACCTGCCAATGCAAGCGTTGAAACACCTGTTGCAACTATCAAAGAATCCATTGCAACAGGTCCTATTGCTACTTGTCTTGAAGAACCAAAAATAACATACATTACTTGTGGAACTAGTGCACAATACAAACCATAAATTGGCGGTAAACCTGCGATTAAAGCATAGGCTATTCCTTGAGGAATTAAAATAATACCAACAGTAATACCCGCAAGGACATCTCCTTTAAATAAAGACGTATTGTACTTTGGTAACCTCTCTAATTTTGGTATATTTTTTTTAATATTCATTTAAATAATTCTCCCTGATTTTTTCCTTTGATTCTTCCTAAGTGTTGATAGGCTAAATCTGTAACTTCTCTCCCTCTGGGTGTTCTCATTATAAAACCTTGTTGAACTAAAAAAGGCTCATAAACCTCTTCAATTGTTTCCGTTTTTTCAGACACAGCTGTAGCAATTGTACTAAGTCCTACAGGGCCTCCCTTAAACTTATCTATGATCGTTACTAGAATTTTATTATCCATTTCGTCTAGGCCATGGGCATCAACATTGAGCGCTTTTAAAGCATATGTTGCAATTTCAATGGTAATGTTTCCATCTCCTTTTATTTGTGCAAAATCTCTTACTCTTCTTAACAAAGCATTTGCTATTCTTGGTGTTCCTCTACTTCTACCTGCAATTTCAATTGCAGCTTCCATAGAAATAGGGACATTTAAAATATGAGAACTTCTTTGAATAATAGTTGTTAATAACTCTGTTTTGTAATAATGTAACCTGCTACTGATTCCAAAACGAGCTCTCATGGGTGCTGTTAATAATCCTGAACGGGTTGTAGCTCCAATTAAGGTAAAAGGTTCTAGATTAATTTGAACTGTTCTGGCATTTGGGCCAGATTCGATCATAATGTCTATTTTGTAATCTTCCATTGCAGAATATAAGTATTCTTCTACAATTGGACTTAGTCTATGAATTTCATCAATAAATAGAACATCACGTTCATCAAGGTTTGTGAGTAAACCAGCCAAATCTCCAGGTTTATCTAAAACAGGACCAGAAGTAACTTTAATGCCCACTTGTAATTCATTGGCTAATATATGAGCTAAAGTAGTTTTCCCTAAGCCTGGAGGCCCATGAAAAAGAGTGTGATCTAAAGCTTCTCCTCTTTGATTTGCTGCTTCTACAAAAACTTTTAGATTCTCAATTGCTTGGTCTTGACCTGTAAAATCATCAAAAGAAAGTGGTCGTAGTTTTTTTTCTACATCTAAATCTTCATTTGATAAATTACTATTTTCAGGATTTAAGTTTTCATTCATAATTACAAATATAAATGATTTTAAACTACGGTTTTTATATGTTCCTTATATAGATGAAAAAACCTTTCCAAATAAATTTGGAAAGGTTTTAAATTTTTGAAACTCTCTTTAATTATGAGGGATCTTCGTCCTCTAATAAAGGGGTTGTTTGTAAAACAAAATCTTTCCCATGTAAATAATCACTATCATCATCATTTGGATCTACACGTTTGCTATAGTCATAAGGCCATCTATGAACTTCAGGTATTTTACCAGGCCAATTTCCATGAATGTGTTCTACGGGGGTGGTCCACTCTAGTGTATTAGAATTCCATGGATTTTGAGTTGCTTTCTGACCTCTATAAATTGAAATAAAGAAATTGGCAATAAAAATTATTTGAGCAATCCCTCCAATTAATGCGAAAATTGTAATTACAACATTAATTTGTAATAAATCATCAAACATTGGAAAGTTCGTATTTGTATAATATCTTCTAGGTAAACCAGCTAATCCTATAAAATGCATTGGCCAAAAAACACCGTAGGCACATACTATTGTAATCCAGAAATGCCAATATCCTAAGGTCTTATTCATCATTCTACCGTACATTTTTGGAAACCAGTGGTAAATCCCTGCATACATCCCAAAAATTGCAGATACTCCCATCACTAAATGAAAATGGGCAACCACAAAATAGGTGTCATGAATATTAATATCTAAAGCAGAATCTCCTAAAACCAGACCCGTTAACCCTCCTGTTACGAAAGTAGAAACCAAACCAATTGAAAATAACATTGCCGGATTTAATTGTAGATTCCCTTTCCACAAAGTAGTGATATAGTTGAATGCTTTTACAGCAGACGGTATTGCGATTAATAAGGTTGTAAAGGTAAATACAGAACCTAAGAAAGGATTCATTCCTGAAATAAACATGTGATGCCCCCAAACAATCGTAGATAAAAATGCGATTGCCATAATGGAACCAATCATTGCTCGGTAACCAAAAATAGGTTTTCTTGAATGTGTAGAGATAATTTCTGAAGTAATCCCTAACGCAGGAAGCAATACAATATATACTTCTGGGTGCCCTAAAAACCAAAATAAGTGTTCAAATAATACC
>JAQWIO010000108.1 GCA_029248845.1 Polaribacter sp.
TTATTTAAGATTTTTGAAACCAATTAACTCAAATAATCATAAAAATATGAAGACAAAGTTTAATCAAATTTTAATGCTATTTATAGCGTTGGTTGTGCAAATTTCTTTTGCACAAGAAAAGACTGTTTCCGGAACAGTCTCTGATAATTCAGGAGCCTTACCAGGTGTTAGCGTAATAATCGAGGGAACTACCAATGGTGTAGAAACTGATTTTGATGGAAAATACTCCATTAAAGCTGCACAAGGTGATGTTCTAACATTTAGTTATTTAGGATACACAACTTCTAAAGAAACTGTTGGAGCAGCCAACACGATCAATGTTACTCTTAAAGAGGGAAGTGAAATGCTAGAAGAAATAACCATCGGATTAGGTGTTTCTAAAAAGGAAAAAGCAATTGGTTATGCTGTGCAAAAAATTTCTGGGGAAAACATTGACAAAGCCAAAGAACCAAATCTTGTGAACTCACTGCAAGGTAGAGTAGCGGGTGTTCAAATTCAAGGGAGTCCGTCTACAATGGGTGGTGCCTCAAGAATTACCATTCGTGGTTCCAATTCTTTCTTAGGAAATAATCAACCTTTATTCATTGTTGATGGTGTTCCAATTAGCAATGCAGAATATTCTACTAGCGATCAACAGAGAGGTTTTGGAGGTGGAACTTATGATTATGGTAATGCCGCTTCAGAAATTGACCCTTCAAATGTAGAATCTATGTCTGTGTTAAAAGGAGCTGCAGCAACCGCTGTATATGGTTCTAGGGGTGCGAATGGTGTAATATTAATTACTACCAAAAGCGGAAAAAATGAAAAAGGTATGGGAATCTCTTTTGATTCTAGTGTATCCTTTGATCAAGTAAGAAACCTTATTCCAGTCCAATCGACTTACGGTGGAGGTTCATCATATTCAACTGCAAGTGGTTTTAACGAGTTTACACAAGATGGTGTAAGTTATTTAGCTCCAAATTATGCTAAAGACGGTTCATGGGGTCCTAAATTTAATCCTAATACACTAGTAAGACACTGGGATTCATGGGATCCAGGTTCTAGTAACTACAAAGAAGTAAGACCTTGGGTGGCTCCAAAAAACTCTTACGATACTTTCTTTGACACTGGGGTAACTTTAATAAATACTCTAGCATTATCTGGTAATAATGAAGATGGATCTTACAGAGTTTCTTATACAAACTTAGACCAAAAATCTACGATGCCAGAAGGAGAATTACAAAGAAACACGATAAACATCAATACAAAGTATAACCTAAGTGACAAGCTTACTTCTAGTGTTGCACTTACATATGTGAACACAGAAGCTCAAAATAGAAATGTAACAGGATACGATAATGCAAATCCTTTACAAGGTTTTACGCAATGGTGGCAATCACAATTAGATGTTGAAAGAATTAAAAATCAACAAAACACAAGCGAAGGAAATCAATATACTTGGAATCCAGTTGGAATCTCTACTGATGATAACGGGAACCTAACGTCTTTTAATCCTACTCCAAACTATTTTGACAACCCAAGTTGGAATAGAGAGAATAGATTGCAAGAAGATGTAAAAAACAGAGTATTTGGAAATGCAAATCTTTCTTATGATATTACAGACAACTTAAAGATTACCACTCAATTCGGTACTGACTTCTTCCAATTTAGTATCAGAGAAGGTATTCCTTTAAGATCTGTTGATGGATCGAGATATGAAGAAACTGAAAGAAAGTTTCAAGAGACAAATATGGAAGTTCGTTTAAACTACAACAAAGAGATTAGTGAAGAGTTTTCATTCAATGGTTTTATTGGAGCGAACAGAATGAGACAAAGTAGTAAAAGAATTACTGCAGAAACAAACGGAGGTATCGTAATTGACAGATTTTTCAATATTGGAAACTCTGCAGATTCTCCACTAGTAGACACTAACGAATCGACAAGAGGTATTAACAGTGTCTTTGGATCTGCTTCATTAGCTTGGAAAGATATGTTATTTTTAGATTTATCTGCTAGAAATGACTGGTCTTCTACCCTTCCAGAAGCTGATAATAGTTATTTCTACCCTGCTGCCTCTTTAAGTTTTGCGATTTCTGAATTGTCGTCTATTAAAGATAGCGATGTAATTAATTTTGCGAAAGTAAGAGCTAGTGTTGCTCAAGCAGGTAACGACTCTGATCCATACAGATTATCAAATGTTTACAACCCAATAACACCTAACTTTGGAAGTAACCCACTATATTCTGTACCAAACTCTCAACAAAATCCTGATTTGGTAAATGAGCTTACGACTGAGGTTGAATTTGGTTTCTTAGTTAAATTACTTGACAACAGATTGAGTATCGATGCTGCCTACTACGACAGAGTAACTGAAGATCAAATATTTAATGTACCGGTATCTGCAACAACTGGATATACTTCCAAGTTATTGAATGCTGGTAAAATGAAGAATTCTGGATTGGAAATACAAATACAGGGTACTCCAATTCAAACAGCAGACTTCAGATGGGATGTAGGACTTAACTTAACTAGTCAAAACAATGAAGTAGTTGAATTATTGAAAGATGATGAAGGTAACACAGTCGTAGAAAGTATCAATGCTGGTACTACTTGGGCTGCTGATTTAAGAGTTCAAGAAGGATTACCTTACATGGCTTTATTTGGTCAGGATTATGTATATGACGATAATGGTAACAAAGTAGTAGGAGATGATGGTTTTTATGAATTTACTGATGATAGAGTCTATTTAGGATCTGCTATTGCAGATTATACAGGTGGTTTTAACACTTCTTTTACATATAAGAACTTTACATTATCTGCTTTATTTGATTTCCAAGTAGGTGGTATTATCCATTCTACATCTTTACAATGGTCTAAATATTCTGGAATGCATCCTGAAACAGTAGCTTTCAATGGAGAAAGTGATGTGAGAGCAAATGGTATGATTTTACCAGGTGTTATGGCGGACGGATCAGCAAATGATACGAGAGTAGATCCACAAGATTACTATCAAACATATTGGAGAAGAGCAGCACCAAATGTATATGATGCTAGTTTTGTTAAATTTAGAGATGTAAGGTTGAGTTATACTGTTCCATCTAAAATATTAGGTAAAACTCCATTTACAAGCTTAAACTTAAGTGCTTTTGGTAGAAACTTAGGTATTCTATATTCAGAAGTACCTTATATTGACCCTCAAGTAATTACTGGAGCTGGAAATGCTCAAGGTTTAGAGAATGCTCAAGTACCAGCTACTAGTTCATTTGGATTTAATATCTCTGCAAAATTTTAAAAATGAATAACATGAAAAAATTAAAAATATACAGCCTTATGTTATTGTCAATCACATTATTATCTAAATGTGATGACAATCTAACGGATCTTAATATAGATCCAAATTCAGCAATAAGTGTTGCCCCGTCAACATTATTAACAACTGCTCAATACAA
>JAQWIO010000125.1 GCA_029248845.1 Polaribacter sp.
GAGCCTCAGATTTTATTGTGAATGGCTCTTTAAGTTATACCAATAATCAAGAAAAAGAGTTTACAGCATCGTTGACAGGAAACTATGCTTCAGACAAAATATTTGCTTTGGGTTCTCCTGAAGATTTTTCTAATAGTGCTATCTTATACAATGATGAAATTATAGAAAAAGGCTTTGTAACATTAGATTTAGTTGTTAGCAAAGAATTGTCTAAAAACATACTAGTAAAATTAGTGGGACGTAATTTATTGAATCCAGAAATAAAACAAACTCAATTGGTTAGAAGTTTAATCACGAATGAAGAAATCAATCATACAGTATTGTCTTATAAGAAGGGAAGTCAGTTAACATTGAGTGTAAAATATACTTTTTAACCGATTAACGATTCCTTAACAAAAGAGTCAAATTGATTAAAAAAACTAACATATTATTAATGATCAGGTAAATAAAACTAAACAATAAGGTAATTTATTTGTAGAAAATTAATAAACATAATAAACAAAAAATGAAAAAATCAATTTTTAAATTTTTAAATGTAGTAGCATTTTCCTTCGTAGTGATTTCACTAACGACTAGTTGCGGAAGTGATGAACCTCCCATCATTATAGAAGAACCGACTTCAGAAGTTATCAAAAACCTAAATTCTGGAGTAATGAATGGAAGTTTGGATGAAGATTTCACTTTAAATGCAAGCACGATTTACAACTTAAATTCTTCTTTTATTGTAGAATCAGGAGCTACACTAACCATCCCTGCAGGAACAACAATTCAAGCAGCAAATGGCGGAACAGACGTATACATAGCTGTTCTTAAAGGAGGAAAAATAGATGTTCAAGGAACTGAATCTAGTCCTGTTCTTATGTCTTCAGCTTCAGGAAATTCTGGTGATTGGGGAGGATTAACGATTTGTGGAGAAGCCTCAACATCAGCTGGTGCAGATGCAGAAGCAGAAGTAGGGGGGTTTATCTATGGAGGCTCAAATGATGCCGACAATTCAGGATCCATCAATTATTTAATCATCAAGGGAACAGGAGCTCAAATTAATGCAGATTCTCAATACAACGGAATTTCTTTGTATGCTGTTGGTTCTGGAACAACCATTCGAAATATTGCTGTTCTCAATGGAGCTGATGATGGAATCGAATTTTTTGGAGGAACTGTTTCGGTAACGAACATCTTTTTAGAAAACAATGAAGATGATTCTATAGACTGGACTGAAGGATGGAATGGAACAGTGGATAACGCATATATTTCTCATACTATTGAAGATTTTTCTACTGTTTTTGAAGGAGATAAAGTAAACGGAAACCCTAAATTTAATAATATTACGGCAATTTCTACTGTTGGTGGTACCGCTTTACAATTCAAAAAACAGTCAGGAGCGACGATTACAGGTTTGTCTTTAACAGGATATGATACCTCTATAGATATGAAAGATGGTGGGCCTTTAGCAAATGTTATTATTGAGGGTATCCCTGCCGATCCTTCTTTATCATATACAAGTACTGCGGTTATTACTGCAGCAGATTTTCCATGGGTAGATTCTGACGTTTCTATCACAACGTTACCTTTACAGGGGACTATTGCAAGCAAAGTTACTTTAGATCCTTCTATATTATACAAATTAAGTTCTTCTTATATTGTTCAGGCAGGTGGAGAATTAATCATTCCTGCAGGAACAAAAATTCAAGCAGAAGCTGGAGGAACAGATGTTTATATTGCAATCTTAAAAGGAGCTAAAATAGATGTTCAAGGAACAGCAGATAGCCCTGTTGTAATTTCATCTACTAGAGCTTTAGGAGGAGACTGGGGAGGATTAACCATTTGTGGAGATGCTACCACATCTGCCGGTGAAGATGCACAAGCAGAAGTAGGGGGTTTTATCTATGGAGGTTCAAATGATACCGACAATTCAGGATCGATTAAATATTTAGTCATCAAGGGAACAGGAGCTCAAATCAATGCAGATTCTCAATACAACGGAATTTCTTTATATGCAGTTGGTTCTGGAACAACGATAGAAAATGTTTCTGTAATTAATGGAGCAGATGATGGTGTTGAATTTTTTGGAGGAACAGTTTCTGCAACAAATTTATACTTAGAAAATAATGAAGATGATTCTGTAGATTGGACAGAAGGATGGAACGGAACCCTAACAAACACCTATATTTCCCATACAGTTGCAGAATTTTCTACTGCTTTTGAAGGAGATAAAGTAAATGGGAATCCACAATTTGTAAATTTAACAGCTATTTCCACTGTTGGCGGGACTGCTTTACAGTTTAAGAAAACTTCTGGAGGTGCTATTACAGGATTACACTTATCTGGTTATGATGTTGATATAGATATGAAAGATGCAGGAGCCCTTTCTAACGTGCAAATTGATGGAAGTGATGCTGATGCAACTTTAATTTCTGAAGAAAAAAGTAAGTATACTTTAAACTCTGGTAAAAGTGCTACTGCTCTAGATATCTCTACTTGGTCTTGGAAAAGTGCAGGCTTATAATAAGAGTGAGTAATTTTTGAGTTATATAATTATTTGAATTAAAATCTCTTGAAGGAATTTCCTTTGAGAGATTTTTTTTTGCATTCCTATGAATATAATATAGCATCAACTGAAAATCAGGCTCTTTTCTGTGTAGTTGTTACATTGCTTAGAAACCTTTGTAAGGAAGAAGAAGTATTTTGATGATAATAAACAATATAATAGAACCTGTTTTTAGAACCTCCAACCGATATTACAACCCACTCTTGGAACCAACAACGGAGAATTAGATCCGAATAGATTTCTACCGACTCCAACATATGCATCAATAATTAAACCTCCTGTGGCAATGTATTTTGATCCAACGGCAACCCCTAAAGCACCATCAGTATATTTTTCATTGTAGATGTTTGAATTTTTAATACCTTCTTTTTTTCCTGAATTTATTCCTACAAATCCTTCGCCAAAAAAATTCCATTGCTTATTCGTAGAAAAATAATGACGATAATAAGGTGTAATCATTATGTTTTCATTGTATCTAAAG
>JAQWIO010000138.1 GCA_029248845.1 Polaribacter sp.
CCTGTAAGAAAAGATCTCTATCAGCTTCCTCAAAATTTTCTTTCACTTTTATAGCCATATCTAGACCTAAAGCATAACTTGCAGAGTCTATTTCTGTCTCTAAAGATTTAACTTCTTTAAATTGGTTCCCACAAGAAAACATTGATGATACTACTGCGATTGTTAAAATACCTTTTATAATCTTCATTTTTTATTTATTTAATACTTATTAATGTTACTGTACTTTTTATTGACTGGTTAATTCCTATTCTATTTCCATCTCCAGAAATACCAAAAGCATTATAAGATGGGATAACAAATATAATGGTTTCTCCCATTTTCATCAACTTTATTCCGGATTGAAGTCCAGAAATAAAATCTTCTTTATCTACTTTGTACTTTTTAAGTCCTAATTCATCTTTACTGTATATCACAGTACCTTGCAAATCAGTTATATTATATTCAAAAGTAACTTCATTACCAGTTTTAGGAGTTTGCCTATTTTCATCTATTTTAGTGACGTACGAATACCAAAATCCATTTGGAGAAACTTGATATGTTTTTAAGGAATCAGTTTTTATAAGAGCTAGAATATTCTCATTTTCAATAGTATTTAAACGAATAGATTCTGCTGCAGTTTCATTTAAAATAGTTGAAGATGACCTAGGATTTATAGGTTTTCTTGGTTCTACTTTAGTGCAACCAAGACCCAAAAAGATAATAAAAATTAAAAAATTAATTTTCATTTGAGACTTCTAATTCTTTTTTATATTCTGGTAACAATCCGCTAAACTTCGCAATCGTTTTTTCCATTGACAAATCAGATTTTCCACCAGCCGCATTGTCATGGCCACCTCCATTGAAATGATTCCTAGAAAATTGATTTACAGAAAAACTTCCTTTAGAACGAAAAGAAATCTTTATAATTCCTTGTTCATTATCTTCAATAAAAATTGCTGCCAAAATAATTCCTTTTAATGAAAGAGCATAATTTACAATTCCTTCTGTATCGCCTTTTTGAAAATTAAATTGTTTTTTTTCTGCCGATGTTAGAGTAATAAATGCAGTTTTATAATTTGGTAAAATTTGTAAATTACTCAAAGCCTGACCTAATAATAACAATCTATTATAGGAATTCGCATCATACACATTGTTATGAATTTTATCGTTTTCAGCTCCCTTATCTATTAAATCTGCAATAATTATATGTGTATTACTTGTTGTAGATCGAAAACGAAAAGAACCGGTATCTGTCATAATACCCGTATATAAACAAGTAGCAATATCAGCGTCAATTAAATCTAAATCACTATTCATTTCTATAAAATGATATACCATTTGAGAAGTTGAACAAATAGTAACATCAGAATACATATATTTAAAATCATCTGGTTGTTGATGATGATCTATCATCGCAAAATCATTTGGATACTTCTCTAACGTGTTTTGCATGTCTGAACCTACTCTGTGCAATGCGTTTAAATCAAAAAGAATAATAATTTCTGATTTATTTATTGCTTTTTTTGATTGGGTATTTTGCCAATCAAAACGAAATGTTGTTTTTGAACCAGGTAGCCAATGTAAAAATTCCGGATATTCATTGGGAACAACTACAGTTGCATCGTGCCCTTTTTTATCTAGGTACATCTTTAAGGCTAATGTGGAACCCATGGCATCTCCATCAGGATTTCGATGACCAATTATTACAATTGATTTTGGTTTCTCAAGAAAGTTTATTAACTCGTCAAATCCTTTTAAAATCATAGCTTGCAAATATACAATTTAATTAAAAAAAAAATGTAATTTTGCCACAAATTTGTGAAAAGGTACACAACAATAAATTAGAAATTAAAAAGTCTATAAAATGGCAACAAATAGAACATTTACAATGCTTAAACCAGATGCTGTAGAAAACGGACATATTGGTGCAATCCTAGAAAAAATTAATGCTGCAGGATTTAGAATTGTAGCATTAAAGAAAACTCAAATGACAAAAGCTGATGCTGAAGCTTTTTATGCTATTCATAATGAGCGTCCTTTTTTTGGTGAATTAGTTGCCTTTATGACCCGTGGACCAATCATAGCAGCAATCTTAGAAAAAGAAAATGCAATTGATGACTTTAGAACTCTAATCGGTGCTACCAATCCTACAGACGCTGCAGAGGGAACTATTCGTAAACTATATGCAACTTCAATGGGAGAAAATGCGATTCATGGATCTGATAGTGATGAAAATGCAGAGATTGAAGGAAATTTTCATTTTTCAGGGAGAGATAAATTTTAAGAATCTTATTTTTAAATACCTACAAAAAGATCTCGTTACATTTCAGTAACGAGATTTTTTTGTAAAATATAGTTCTGTGATTTTATGAAACCCTCTTTTGAATATTGATATCAAAAAATAAAAAAAAGTTAGGAATTAATAATTAATTTATACCAACATCAATTTTGAAATCACTTCCTTACCTATTTCTTCATTCATAATTTTAAGAATTTTCTCTTTCCCATAACTTAATTCTTCACGTAAAACAGAAGAATTTAACTGAATAATTAGTGTTTTATTTTGTAGTTTTACAGAAGTAGTATGCGAAGCAACTCCGGGTCCCATCATTTTAGTCCAAGTTTCTTCAACTTTAATTTTCTGCATTCCTTTACTCAAGTTGTTTTCTTTGATAAAGCTCTGCATTAAATCTTTTACTGAAAAAGAATCATTTTCTCTTTTTGCCATTATGGTATGTTTATTTGTATTTGCAAAAATTTCATTAAAAATAAGAAAAGATCAATACTTAAAAAAAATTACGATAGAGTTTTTTAATATGGTAATTTTATAATCTAAAAATCTGATATTCTTTTGCCCCTTGTTTTAATATATTCTCAGTTCTTTCAGTATGTGTATCTGTAATAAATATTTGTCCGAATTCATCATTATTTACCAAATCTATAATCTGAGAAACTCTATTTTCATCTAATTTATCAAAAATATCATCTAATAGTAGAATAGGTGTGACAGAAGACTGTTGTTTTATAAACTCAAACTGAGCTAATTTTAAAGCTATTAAATATGATTTTTGCTGCCCTTGAGAGCCAAATTTTTTTATTGGAAACGCTCCTATTTCAAAACTCAAATCATCTTTATGAATCCCTGATGTTGTGTACTGCATGATTTTATCTTTAGCTAAAGATTTATTCAATAATGTATCCATAGAAAAATCATGTAACTGACTTCTATACCTCAAATTTACTCGCTCTTTATCACCTGAAATTATTTGATACTTTTGATTAAAAATAGGAATAAATTCCTCTAAAAAATTTTTTCTTACTATATAAATTCTACTTCCATACTCAGAAAGTTGCTCGTCATATACTCCTAAATTCAAAGCATCAAAAGTTCTATTTGCAGCAAAATATTTTAACAATGCATTTCTTTGAGAAAGTACTTTATTGTAGGAAAGTAAATCATTTAAATAAGTTTTATTTTGTTGAGATATTACACCGTCAACAAACTTTCTTCTTGTATCGCTTCCTTCTGTAACTAAATCTCTATCTGCGGGGGAAACAATCACCAAAGGCAACTGACCAATATGTTCAGAAAACTTTTCGTAACTTTTTCCATTTCTCTTCAAAACTTTTTTTTGTCCTTTTTTAAGGCTACAAACAATTTTTTCATTTCTTTGATTTAATAGATAGTCCCCTTCTATCATAAAGAAACCTTCCCCATGCCTGATATTCTGAATTGCCACAGGATTAAAGTAGCTCTTAGTAAACGACAGATAATAAATAGCATCTAAAACATTTGTTTTCCCAACACCATTTTCACCAACAAAACAATTTATTTTCTTATGAAAATCAAAAGATTGCGACTCAATATTTTTATAATTAACTATAGTAATTTTTTGTAAATACATTAATAAAATTTAATATTAAAAACGATCTGCAAAATATTGAAAATTTAGCAAATTATACGCTTTTAAAATCCAATTAAAAAAACTATTTTTGTGACCAATAATTTAAATGAATATGGCAACATACAAGAAAAAATATAAAGCAGAAAGTAAAAAAGAGGAAAATCAAATTGATGAATCAGAATTTGAAACTGCTGGTGTTCTAAACACATTAGAAGAAACTGCTTCAAAATCAGAACAATGGATTGAGAAAAATAACAAACCTTTATTCTTGAGTTTGATTGCGATTGTTGTTCTCTTTTTAGCCTACCTAGGATACATAAAATACGAAGTTGAGCCAAACGAATTAGAAGCCTCTAATGAATTAGCTTTCCCAAGAAAACATTTTGATGAGGCTGCAACTGCAGGTTCTGGAATAGATTCTTTGTTAAATCTAGGCTTAGAGGGGGCAGATGGAAAATTTGGTTTTTTGGATATTGCTAATGAGTATAGCGGAACTGATGCCGGAAATTTAGCAAATTACTATGCAGGCGTTTCTTATTTACAAATAAAAGAATACGATAAAGCAATTGAATATTTAAGCAAATTTGATTCTGAGGATGAAATGTTAGGCCCTGTTTCTCTTGGTGCTATTGGAGATGCTTTTGCAGATATAAACCAACCTGAAGATGCTCTTGATTATTACGAAAAAGCTGCTAGTAATAAAAAAAACGAGTTTACAACACCTTTATTTTTATTTAAAGCAGGACAAACTGCAATGGAATTAAAGAAATTTGATAAAGCTGAAATTCTATTCACAAAGATTTATAAAGAGTATTCTAAATCTGACCAAGGTAGAGAGATAGAAAAATATATTACAGCAGCTAAATATGCTAATTAGTTAGTTCAACTAACTGCTAAAATACAAATTCAACTTTGATACTATAAACGTTCAAAAATGGCAACAACTAATTTATCATATTACGATAATGCTACAATCCCAAATGCGAAGTCTTTTCGATTTGGGATTGTCGTTTCAGAATGGAATCCTGAAATTACTAAAAATTTACATAAAGGGGCTATTGAAACTTTATTAGATTGTGGTGCCGCAAAAAAAAATATTCTTTCTTGGAAGGTTCCTGGAAGTTTTGAACTTGTATACGGTTGTAAAAAAATGGTTCAATCTCAACAAGTTGACGCTATTATTGCAATAGGAAATGTAATTCAAGGAGAAACCAAACATTTCGATTTTGTATGTGATGGTGTCACTCAAGGAATTATTGATTTAAATATAAAATACGATATTCCTATCATCTTTTGTGTACTAACAGATAATACAAAACAACAATCAATCGATAGGTCAGGAGGAAAATTAGGCAACAAAGGAATTGAATGTGCAATTGCCGCCATTAAAATGGCAGCCATTAAAAATATTGATATAACCAAAGAAAGTATTGGTTTTTAACAAAGTGTTTTTAAATTAAATAATAAAGAGCACTTTTTTCATCATTTCTTGAAGAACTCCTTTTAATTCTGTAAATTTGAAATATGTATTCAATTGGTTTAATAATTGATTTACTTCAAATCAATAAAAAATCAATTATTCTTAAACTATGGGATTTTTAAAACGTACAAATAATAAATTTAATTATCAACCTCGATATTACAAAGGCGAGGGAAATCCATTTAAAATTGAACATAAATTAGATCAATTTAGAAAAACAACAGGAAAAAAAAAGGGGATAAAAGCGAAATTTAATGATGCTATTTCTGACTTAAAAAACTCAGATAAAAAGGTGAATAAAACGTTACTTATTATTATTTCAATTTTAGTATTTATCTTTTTGTATATCATAGATTTCGATGTATCTATTTTCAAAAGAAGTTAATGTCTGATATTATTCAATTATTACCAGATCATGTCGCAAATCAAATTGCCGCAGGAGAAGTTGTACAACGCCCCGCTTCAGTTGTAAAAGAATTGATAGAAAATGCTATTGATGCTGGTGCAACAAACATAAAATTATTGTTAAAAGATGCCGGAAAAACCTTAATTCAAGTAATTGATGATGGAAAAGGAATGAGTACAACAGATGCTAGAATGTCTTTTGAACGTCATGCAACTTCAAAAATTCAAAAAGCAGATGATTTATTTAACCTTAGTACGAAGGGTTTCAGAGGAGAAGCACTAGCCTCTATTGCAGCAATTGCTCACGTTGAATTAAAAACAAAACAAAAAAATGAAGAGCTTGGATCTTCTATAAAAATTGAAGGAAGTAAGATTATTTCTCAAGATTTTATATCTACAACCAAAGGAACAAGTATTGCTGTAAAAAACTTATTTTTTAATATTCCAGCAAGAAGAAATTTTTTAAAATCTGATACTATTGAAACTCGACATATTGTTGATGAATTTCAAAGAGTTTCACTAGCGCATCCAAAAATTTCTTTTTTAATGTACCACAACAAAAATGAGGTATATCATTTAAAAAGCAGTAATCTAAGAAAACGAATTGTAAGTGTTTTCGGGAATAAAATGAATGAAAAGTTAGTTCCTATTAAC
>JAQWIO010000140.1 GCA_029248845.1 Polaribacter sp.
TAAAGAAAACTTTCCGCGAGTATTAACATCTGCTTTTTTGTAACTAACTCCAATATTGTAAAAGTCCTCTTGCCTCTTTTCTTGCATATAATTCTAAAAGTTAGTCAAAAGTAAAACCTTCATTTAGAAAAAAATGTCGCTAAAAGTACTTTTTATATCGCTGTATGTTTTTTATAAACATTTTAACAAAAAAACACATGAAAAGTATTATTTTTGTTGAGAAATTTAGGTTTTTTGTAGTTTTTATATAGAATGATTCTAAATAGAAACAATCTTTAAAAAAGGGGTATTTATGTTTAAAAATGTCGGAGAAAGTACTTTTGAGGAAATTATCTTAGAAAAAGGATTTTATGTACTTCATTTTCAGAATGAAAGTAAAGATATTCAGAATTTTGAAAGAAAGATTAGCAGCACTTTTATTCAAATTCATTTTTGTTTGAAAGGAAACTCTAAATTTTTATTCAACAATGGATCTTATTCTTTTGATGTTTTAGACAATAGATCTATTCTATTATATAATCCCCAAAGATTATTGCCCATTAATTTAGAAATTCAACCGAAAACAACATTGGTATCATTGTTAATTTCTATAGAAAAATTTCACTCTTTATTTTCTACAGAATCTGGCTACATCCCTTTTTTGAGTGACGAAAATAGCAATAAAAAATATTATGATGATACAGAAATAAAGCCTACCGTTTCGCTTGTTTTACAAGAGATCATTAATTCTAACAGCAACAGCTCCATTAGAGATTTATATGTAAAGGGAAAAGTTTACGAATTATTAAGTCTTCATTTTCAGAAGGAAGAAAATACCGATGGTGAATACTGCCCTTTTTTAGTTGATGAACAAAATGTTTTAAAAATTAAAAAGGCGAAAGAAATTATTATCTCTAGAATGGCAGAACCTCCAAGTTTACAAGAATTATCTGCAGAAATAGGACTGAATTTAAAGAAATTAAAAGAAGGTTTTAAACAAATTTATGGTGATACTGTCTACAGTTTCTTACTTGATTACAAAATGGAACATTCAAGAAAACTACTAGAGAGCAATCAATTTAATGTAAATGAAGTAGGCTTACAAGTTGGGTACAGTACTGCTAGCCATTTTATTGCAGCTTTTAAGAAGAAATTTGGCACAACTCCAAAAAAATATGTAATGAGTTTAAATACATAAACATTTATCAGTTGAAACAATTAACACACTACGATATACAAAATGAGGACAAACAATTTCCAATTACAATTGTTTGTGATGCCATTAGAACTCCAGAAAACATAGGAATGTGTTTTAGAGTTGCTGAAAGTTTTGGTGTGGAAAAAATCTATTTCCATGAAAACTCTCCAACAATTGAAAATAAGATTGTAAAGAAAACCGCCAGGAATACAATCCATCAAATTGAACACGGTATTTACACTGATTTTAATGAAATCATCCTTCAATTAAAAGAAGAAGGGAATTCAATTATTGGCATAGAAATTACTGATAAAAGTATAAATATTCAAGATTTTCATTTTAAAAATCATGAAAAAATCGTCTTACTTTTGGGAAGTGAAAGAAATGGAATTAAAAATATAGATCTTTTAGATAAAACTATTGCAATTCCCATGTATGGGAGAAATTCATCTATGAATGTTATTCATAGCTTAGCAATAACACTGTACGAGGTTACCAATCAAATAATACATAAAATATAAAATAATACTGTTTCAATTAAAAAAATATTGAAACTCAGAAACTGATTTTAAATGAAAGGAATTTTACTAAATAATTTAGGATCTCCAGATTCTACAGAAACCAAAGATGTAAAGAAATATTTGGGTGAATTTTTAATGGATGAACGCGTAATTGACATCCCTTTTTGGAAACGCTGGATACTTATCAAAGGAATCATTTTAAAAATAAGACCAAAAAAATCAGGAGCTGCCTACAAAAAAATCTGGTGGAAGGAAGGCTCCCCTTTGGTTGTAATATCAGAAAGGTTTACAAAAAAAGTAATCGAAAAAACAGATATTCCGGTTGAATTAGCCATGCGATATGGCTCTATGAGCATGGAAAAAGGTATTGAAAATTTAATAGAAAAAGGGGTTACAGAACTATTTTTAGCCCCTTTATACCCTCATTATGCCATGTCATCATACGAAACTGTTGTTGTCCAAGCAGAAGAGATCTTAGCCGCTAAGTATCCGCAAGTAAAATTAGATACTTTACCTCCTTTTTACAACAAACCAGAGTACATTAAAGCAATGAGTAATAATATTGCAAATCATCTTAAAGGGTTTGAGTATGATCATATTTTGTTTTCATATCATGGGATTCCTGAGCGTCATATAAAAAAATCAGACCCTACAAAAAGTCACTGTAAAATAGATGGGTCTTGTTGCGAACGAAATTCTGTAGCACATTATACATGTTACAGACACCAGTGTTTTGAGACAACAAAAGGAATTGCAAAATTTTTAGATTTAAAAGAAGGAACCTACAGCAACTCTTTTCAATCACGTTTATTAAAAGATCCTTGGCTGAAACCCTACACGGATTTTGAATTAGAAAAATTTCCATCAGAGGGTAAAAAGAAACTAGCCGTAATCACACCTGCATTTGTTTCTGATTGTTTAGAAACTTTAGAAGAAATTGCAATGGAAGGAAAAGAAGATTTTTTAGAAGCAGGAGGTACAGATTATAAACACATCCCGTGTATGAATGACAATGATGATTGGGTTGATGTTATGGTCTCATGGATTCATGAATGGAAGAATAAATAAAAAATATTCCGTTGGAAGTAATTATTTATAAAATGAAAACTTAGTAACTTTGAAACTAAATT
>JAQWIO010000001.1 GCA_029248845.1 Polaribacter sp.
TGGTACACATACAAAGAAGAGAGATTTAAGTGGTTTCGTTTAACATTAGATCAAGTTCAAGAAATAATTGATTTAAATAAAAATAACGAGAAATCTGTTTCGTTAGAAGAATATGAATCTGAAGTAGCGATTGCTCCAAAAGTGGATTTTGAAGATGCAGTGGGTCAAGATAGTTTAACACGTTTCGATGCACCAAAAGTGAGTAGGCGAAGAAGAAAGAATAGAAACAAAAATAAAAAGAAACCTGTTACTGCACGTGTAAACCATCCAAATAAGAAGGCACAGAGCCAACAGAATAATAAGCAAAAACCGAGGCCAAAAAGAAGTCCTAACCCGAATCAAAATCAACCAAAATCAGAAGTGAATTATCAGAGTAAGCCAAGAAAAAATAGTAGAAACCGCAAAAGTAATAATTCGAAAAATGACAGAAATTCTGAAAACAAATAGTTTTTCAATTGTTTTTTTAGTCTTTTTTTTGATGTTTTCCTGTCATGATAAAATCCATTTTAATCAATACAAATCGATTGCTAATGAAGGTTGGAAAGCATCCCAAAAAGTGCTATTTGAGTTTGATATAAAAGACACTATTTCTTCAAGAAATTTATTTATCAATATCAGAAATAATAGCGAATATAAATATAGTAATTTATTCATTATTACTGAGCTTGTTTTTCCAAATCAAATCAAAGTTATAGACACATTACAATACCAAATGGCAGATGAAAAAGGAGTTTTTTTAGGGGTAGGTTTTACAGAGATTAAAGAAAACAAGTTGTTTTATAAAGAAAATAAGAAGTTTTTACTTTCTGGGAAATATCAACTGAATGTGCGTCACGCAATGAGAAAAAATGGAGAAGTTCATCCAATTGAATTTTTAAAAGGAATTCAAGACGTTGGTTTTAGTATAGAAAATTAGAGTAAATGGCGAAAAAGAAAACAATAGATTTTAAAAAATATATACAATGGTTTTGGGGCATTATCTTGAGTGGTGTTTCGTTCATTGTATTGATATTTTTATTTGCCTCTTGGGGGCTTTTAGGAGTATTACCAACTTTTGAAGAATTGGAGAATCCTGAAAACAATTTAGCGACAGAAGTTATTTCTTCAGATGGTAAAACGCTAGGAAAATATGCCACAGAAAACAGAACTCCTATAAAATTTAAAGACTTACCACAGAATATTGTGAATGCATTAGTGGCAACTGAAGATGAGCGTTTTTATGAGCACTCGGGCATCGATTTTAGAGGAACAACAAGAGCTGTTTTAAAACCTGGAAGCGGAGGAGCTAGTACTATTACACAACAATTGGCAAAAATGTTATTTACTGGGAGAGCCTCGAGAAATATTTTTTTAAGAATTGGTCAGAAAGTTAAAGAATGGGTTGTTGCAACGAAGTTAGAAAGGCAATATACAAAACAAGAAATTATTGCAATGTATTTGAATAAATATGATTTCTTAAACCAAGCCGTTGGAATTCGTTCAGCAGCTAGAATTTATTTTGGTAAAGAACCAAAAGTATTAAAAATAGAAGAATCTGCGATGTTAGTAGGGATGCTAAAAAACTCATCTTATTTCAATCCTTTAAGAAGAGCTAAGGAAGTAAAACAACGTAGAAATGTTGTTTTAAAACAAATGAATCGTAATGGGTTTATTTCCTTAAAAGAAAAAGATTCTTTGCAACAATTAGGGTTAGGTCTAGATGTTCATAAAGAAGGGCATAGTGATGGATACGCAACGTATTTTAGATCTCATTTGCAAAAAGTAATGCGAAAATGGGTGCGAAAAAACCCAAAACCAAATGGAGAACAATACAATATTTTTAGAGACGGTTTAAAGATATATGTAACCGTTGATTCTCGGATGCAGCAATATGCAGAGGAGGCTATTCAGGAACATATGTCTAATTTACAATCGTATTTTTTTAAAGAACAAAAGAATAACGAAACAGCTCCTTTTTACGATTTAGAAAAACCTGATATAGATAGAATTTTAGAAAGAGGTAAGAAAAACTCTGATAGATATAAGAGGTTAAAATCGATAGGAAAATCTAAAAAGGAAATTAATACTATTTTTAATACAAAAACAAAAATGAGGGTTTTTTCTTGGAGAGGCCCTGTAGATACAATTATGTCTCCAAATGATTCTATAAAATATTACAAATATTTTTTACGCTCAGGATTATTATCTATAGAACCACAATCTGGCCATATCAAAGCATGGGTTGGCGGTATCGATAATAAGTATTTTAAATATGATGCAGTTGCACAACAAAAAAGACAAGTAGGTTCTACGTTTAAACCATTTGTGTATGCTACTGCTATTAATCAATTGAAATTATCTCCATGTGATGAATATCCAAATACACCCTATACAATACCGAAAGGGAAATATGGAATTCCAGAAGAATGGAACCCAAGAAATTCTAATGATAAGTATGGAGGAATGTTATCTTTAAAAGATGGTTTAGCAGGTTCTGTAAATACGATGTCAGCAAGATTAATAGATATGGTTTCTCCAAAAAATGTGGCACGACTAGCAAAGTCAGCCGGGATAGAAAGCAAATTTCGAGCAAATCCATCAATTGCATTGGGGGCGGTAGATTTATCTTTATTAGAAATGGTGGGTGCCTATGCTACTTTTGCAAACAAAGGATTGCGTGTTTCGCCAATGATTTTAACAAGAATTGAAGATAAAAATGGGACTGTTTTAGAGGAATTTACCCCACGAACTAAAGAGGTTTTAAGTGAAGAATCTGCCTATGTAGTTTTAGATTTATTAAAAGGAGTTACTCAATCTGGTTCAGGAGTTCGTTTGCGCTTACCTTGGGAAAAGCCCAAATATGTAACTGGCTATCCCTATGAATTTTCGAATCCAATTGCAGGTAAAACAGGAACTACCCAAAATCAATCAGATGGATGGTTTATAGGGATTGTACCAAATTTGGCAACAGGAGTTTGGACTGGTGGAGAAGACAGATCAACTCATTTTGAAGGGATTGCAAAAGGGCAAGGAGCAACAATGTCTTTACCTTCTTGGGCTTTATTTATGAAAAAATGTTATGCAGACAAAACACTAAATATTAGTTTAGAAGATTTTGAGAAGCCAGAAAATCTAACCATCAATATTGATTGTGGGAATATCAAGAGCGAAGAAGATGAAGACATAAAAGAAGTAATTCCGGAAGAGGATACGGATTTTTAATTTTATTTAAAATACTTCTTTTGAAGCTATTTTGTGTTTTTTTGATTCTTCACCATAAAAGAGACATAGTATGATACATAAAAAAGTAAATAACGTACAAGAGGCTTTAAAAGGTGTTAAAAGTGGAATGACTTTAATGCTTGGTGGTTTTGGATTATGTGGAATTCCAGAAAACGCAATTGCTGAATTGGTCAAACTTGAAGTTAGAGATGTTACTTGTATTTCAAACAATGCAGGAATAGATGACTTTGGGTTGGGCTTATTGCTGCAAAAAAAACAAATAAAGAAAATGATTTCTTCCTACGTTGGCGAAAATGATGAGTTTGAACGTCAAATGTTATCTGGAGAATTAGAAGTAGAATTAACACCACAAGGCACTTTAGCAGAAAAATGTAGAGCTGCACAAGCAGGGTTCCCAGCATTTTATACCCCTGCTGGTTATGGAACCGAAGTTTCTGAAGGAAAAGAAACACGAGAATTTGAGGGTAAAATGTATGTTTTAGAGCCTGCTTTTAAAGCTGATTTTGCATTTGTAAAAGCCTGGAAAGGAGATACAGCAGGAAATTTAATCTTCAAAGGAACAGCAAGAAATTTTAATCCAAATATGTGTGGAGCTGCGACGATTACAGTTGCAGAGGTAGAAGAGCTTGTTCCTGTCGGAGAATTAGCCCCAAATACTATTCACATTCCCGGAGTATTTATACAGCGTATTTTTCAAGGAGAAAATTACGAGAAAAAGATTGAACAACGAACGGTAAGACAAAGAAGCTAATTATGTTAGATAAAAACGGAATAGCGAAAAGAATCGCACAAGAAGTTCAAAACGGATTTTATGTAAATTTAGGAATTGGAATTCCAACATTGGTTGCTAATTATGTTCGAGAGGATATCGAAGTGGAGTTTCAAAGTGAAAATGGAGTGCTAGGAATGGGGCCTTTTCCTTTTGAAGGAGAAGAAGATGCAGATATTATAAATGCTGGAAAGCAAACGATTACGACTCTGCCAGGAGCAAGTTTTTTTGATTCTTCGATGAGTTTTTCTATGATTCGTGGGAAACACATTCATTTGACTATTCTTGGAGCGATGGAAGTTGCAGAGAATGGAGATATTGCCAATTGGAAAATTCCAGGAAAAATGGTTAAAGGAATGGGAGGTGCCATGGATTTAGTTGCCTCTGCAGAAAATATTATTGTGGCGATGATGCACACTAATAAGCGAGGAGAATCTAAGATTCTAAAACAATGTTCTTTGCCGTTGACAGGGGTTGGGTGTGTCACAAAAGTAGTTACTAATTTAGCAGTTTTAGAAGTAAAGAATAATACATTTCATTTGTTAGAAAGAGCTCCTGGAGTTTCGGTTGAAGAAATAAAAAAAGCGACAGAAGGAACGTTAATTATTAATGGAGAAATTCCAGAAATGCTTATTTAATATATGAAGTATTTAGCAAAGAAATATTTTCTGGTAGTTTTTGTTTTGACATTTAGTTTCTTTTTTTTAGAGCAGGTTTTAGAAATAAAAAATAAAATGATAAGTATGGAAATTGCCGCTAGTTTTGCTGTAATAGTATTATTAAGAAAGAAGAAAACTCAAACCACCTGGATTTTTTAAAAAATCAATCTTTTTAGAATAGATGAAAATAATATCATATAACGTAAACGGAATTAGAGCCGCTTTAAAAAAAGGTTTTTTAGATTGGTTACAGGCTGCAAATCCAGATGTGATTTGTATTCAAGAAACTAAAGCACACAAATCACAATTAGATGTAACTGAAATTGAAAATGCCGGGTATCCCCACCACTATTGGTTTTCTGCCCAGAAAAAAGGCTATTCTTCAGTCGCTATTTTTTGCAAAGAAAAACCAACACATGTCGCCTATGGAACAGGAATTGAGTCTATGGATTTTGAAGGTAGAAATCTACGTGTAGATTATGACAACGTTTCTATAATGAGTCTCTATTTGCCATCAGGCACAAACTCAGAAAGACTCAATTTTAAGTTCAATTATATGGACCAATTTCAAGAATACATCACGAATTTAAAACAAAAAATTCCGAATTTAGTTGTTTGTGGCGATTATAATATTTGTCATGAAGCAATCGATATTCATAACCCGAAAATGAAAGGGGTTTCAGGTTTTTTACCCGAAGAGAGAACTTGGATTGGTGAGTTTATCAACAACGGATTTACAGATAGTTATAGATTTTTAAATCCTGAAAAACAAGAGTATTCTTGGTGGAGTTATAGAGCAAACTCTAGAGCGAATAATAAAGGTTGGCGTTTAGATTATGCAATGGTTTCAGAATCTTTAAAAAATAAAATTTCTAGAGCTTATATATTACCAGAGGCTAAACATTCAGATCATTGTCCTATTGTTGTAGAGCTTAATTTATAAAAAATAAACATTTAGTTAAGCCAATCGAAATTTAAAATAAAAGATGAAAAAACTCATTATATTCATACTAATAACAAGCACACTTTTTTCACAAGAAAAAAAAGAAAGTAGTATGGGAGAGACAATAGACTCCTTGTTCATTTTTAAAGATTCTATTATAAATCCAGTAAAGAAAGCCTTTTTTTCTGATTATGAATTGGTGGTAATTGATAGTTTACTTATTGAAGAAAAATTTAATTCGTCACTGATAGATACACTTATTTATGTTATTAATGACAAAGAGATTATTGGAGATAAAACAATAGTATTATCTAAAGATGTATTAAAATCTCGTCTTTCAAATTTAAATGATAAAACGCCTTTTAATTTAGAATATAACCCTTCTTTAGAGAATGTTATTAATAGTTATTTGTTGAATCGAAAAAAATATTACCCAGCTTTAATGGCCAAATCAAAATATTATTTTCCCATGTTTGAGAAATATCTAGATCAATATGACATTCCTTTAGAAATGAAATATTTGGCCGTAGTAGAATCGGCATTAAGACCTAAAGTTAGATCTAGAGTTGGTGCAACAGGTTTGTGGCAATTTATGTACGGAACAGGAAAACAGTTCGATTTAAAAGTAAGTTCTTATGTAGATGAACGTAAAGATCCTGTTAAAGCTACTATTGCAGCTTGTAAATATTTAAGTCAGTTATTTACTATTTTTGGAGATTGGGATTTAGCTTTGGCAGCCTATAATTCTGGTCCAGGAAACGTAAGAAAAGCGATAAAACGTTCTGGAGGAAATAAAAATTATTGGAATATAAGACCTTATTTACCAAGAGAAACTGCAGGTTATGTTCCTGCTTTTTATGCAACTAT
>JAQWIO010000014.1 GCA_029248845.1 Polaribacter sp.
CAAAAATAGATAGAAAATTAACAGACTCTGAAGTATTTGGATTTAGCCAAGTAAACTCAGAGCACTGTCGCCATAAAATATTTAATGGAACTTTTGTGATAGATGGAGAAGAACAACCTACTTCCCTATTTAAAATGATCAAAGAAACTTCAAAACAATCTCCAAATGATATTGTTTCTGCATATAAAGATAATGTGGCTTTTATCAAAGGCCCGAAAGTAGAGCAATTTGCTCCTAAAACTGCAGATAAGCCAGATTTTTATCAAACCGAAGATTTTAACTCAGTGATCTCTCTCAAAGCAGAAACACACAATTTTCCAACAACAGTTGAACCATTTAACGGGGCTGCAACGGGTTCTGGAGGAGAAATTAGAGATCGACTTGCTGGTGGAAAAGGTTCTTTGCCTCTAGCAGGAACTGCCGTATATATGACTTCCTATTCTCGTTTAGAAGAAAAAAGATATTGGGAACATAAATTTGAGGCTAGAAATTGGCTCTATCAAACTCCTATGGATATTTTAATCAAAGCATCCAACGGAGCTTCTGATTTTGGAAACAAATTTGGACAACCCTTAATTACAGGTTCGGTATTAACTTTTGAGCATGAAGAAAATTCTTCTTCAAGTACTTCTAAACCAAGAAAACTAGGCTATGACAAAGTAATCATGCAAGCGGGGGGGATTGGATATGGAAAAGCAGAACAAGCACTAAAAAACACCCCAAAAGAAGGAGATAAAATTGTAATTCTTGGGGGTGAAAATTATAGAATTGGTATGGGAGGTGCTGCGGTATCTTCTTCAGATACTGGAGAGTTTGCATCAGGAATTGAATTAAATGCCGTGCAACGTTCGAACCCAGAAATGCAAAAACGTGCTGCAAATGCCGTTCGTGGAATGGTAGAAAGTGAAGAAAATTTTATTGTTTCAATTCACGATCATGGAGCTGGAGGGCATTTAAATTGTTTATCTGAATTAGTAGAAGATACTGGTGGTAAAATCGATTTAGATCAATTACCAGTTGGAGACCCTACCCTATCAGCCAAAGAAATTATTGGGAACGAATCTCAAGAAAGAATGGGATTGGTTATTGGTGAGCAACATGTAGATACTTTGCAAAAAATTGCAGAACGCGAGCGTTCGCCTATGTATACCGTTGGAAATGTTACAGGAAATGAGAGATTTACTTTTGAATCTGAATCTACTGGAAAAAAACCAATGGATTTAGCCTTAGAGGATATGTTTGGCTCTTCACCTAAAACGGTATTAACAGACAGCACTATTGAAAGAAATTATAAGAACTCGAGGTATAAAATCAAAAATTTACAAGTTTATTTACAGCAAGTTTTGCAATTAGAAGCGGTGGCTTGTAAAGATTGGTTGACCAATAAAGTAGACAGATGTGTTGGTGGTAAAGTTGCCAAACAACAATGTGTGGGTCCGTTACAAATTCCATTGAATAATGTTGGTGTTATGGCCTTAGATTATAATGGAAGAGAAGGGGTTGCCACTTCTATTGGGCACTCGCCTATTGCTGGATTAATCGATCCTGAAGCTGGAAGTAGAAATGCAATTACTGAATCTTTAACAAACCTTATATGGGCACCATTAAAAGAAAATTTAAAAAGTGTATCACTCTCTGCAAATTGGATGTGGCCTTGTAAAAACGAAGGTGAAGATGCCCGTTTATACAAAGCTGTGAAAGCCGTTTCTGAGTTTGCTATTGATTTAGGAATCAATATTCCAACAGGAAAAGATTCTTTATCAATGAAGCAAAAATATGCTAATGACGAAGTAATTTCTCCTGGAACTGTAATTATTTCTGCCGCCGGAAATTGTACTGAAATTTCTAAAGTAGTAGAACCTGTTTTACAAGTTGAAGGAGGAAACATCTACTATATTAATATTTCTCAAGATGATTTTAAATTAGGAGGAAGCTCTTTCTATCAAATTTTGAATACGATTGGAAATGAAGCTCCTGATATAAAAAACAGTGCTTTTGTAAAAAACACTTTTAATACAATTCAAGAATTAATTAAAGCTGATAAAATTTCAGCAGGACATGATGTTGCTTCGGGTGGTTTAATTACAACCTTATTAGAAATGTGTTTTGCTGACGTAAATTTAGGAGCAGATTTCGACATTAGTTCTCTAAACGAAGAAGATGCTATAAAAGTTTTATTTGCTGAAAATTCTGGAATTGTTTTTCAAGCTGATGTTGCTGTTGAAGCAATTTTACATGAAAATAATATTGAATTTTTTACCATAGGAACCGCAAATAATTCAGGAACAGTTACCATTAAAAACAATGAAGATAATTTCTCTTTTGATGTTGCTGAACTCAGAGATGTTTGGTACAAAACCTCTTTCTTATTAGATCAAAAGCAAACTGCAAATGGCTTAGCACTAGAGCGATTTAAAAACTATAAAAAACAGCCTTTAGGCTATCAATTTCCTACTAATTTTACAGGAAAACTTCCTAAAAATCCAAATACATCTAAAACCTCACGTCCTAAAGCAGCTATTATTCGTGAAAAAGGCTCTAACTCCGAACGTGAAATGGCAAATGCTATGTATTTAGCAGGTTTTGATGTAAAAGATGTACACATGACCGATTTAATTTCTGGCCGTGAGACACTAGAAAATATTCAGTTTATTGGTGCTGTAGGTGGTTTTTCGAATTCAGATGTTTTAGGCTCTGCGAAAGGTTGGGCGGGAGCATTCTTATACAACGAAAAAGCAAATAAGGCCTTAAAAAACTTCTTTAAGCGAGAAGACACCTTATCTATTGGTATATGTAACGGTGCACAATTATGGATGGAATTAGACCTGATCAATCCCGAACATAAAGTACATGGAAAATTAATTCATAATGATTCTCAAAAACACGAGAGTTCTTTCACTTCTGTAAAAATTCAAAAGAATAATTCTATTATGTTATCTTCTCTTGCAGGAACTGAATTAGGGGTTTGGATTTCTCATGGAGAAGGAAAATTTAGCCTACCAGAAACTGAAGACAAATACAATATTGTAGCAAAATATGGATATGAAGGATATCCTAACAATCCTAATGGATCGGATTATAATACAGCTATGCTTTGCGATCAAACGGGACGTCATTTAGTCACAATGCCACATATTGAGCGTTCAACTTTTCAATGGAATTGGGCTCACTACCCTGAAGGAAGAAAAGACGAAGTTTCTCCTTGGCTAGAAGCTTTTGTGAATGCAAAGCATTGGATTGAGAATAAAAAATAATCTAAAAAACTCATTTTTAAAAACAAACTTTCTAGAAAGTTTGTTTTTTTTTGCTTCTATTAAAAAAAGCTAAAACACCTTAAACTAAATTATTAATATCGAGATTTTCCTCACAAGAAAGGCCACCAATTTCTTTCTAAAAATCTTTTCATATATTGCTTTAAATATCACCCCATGAAACCTACACGCCTTTTTGATTTTGCGTATTATCAACTTAAAAACCACTCACAAAAGGAGTGTTTTCTTTACAAAGAAGAAAATCAATGGAAAAACATAACAACCCAAGAATATATTCGGCAAGCAAATAAGGTAAGTGCTTCCTTATTAGAATTAGGGGTTGAGAAAAATGATAAAATTGCAGTAATTACTACTAATAACAATCCAAACTGGCACATTTTAGACATTGGTGTATTACAAATTGGCTTGCAAAATGTTCCTTTATATGCAACACTCTCTGAAAAAGACTACGCGTATGTTTTAAATCATTCTGATGCAACCTATTGTTTCGTTTCCGATGAACTCTTGTACGAAAAAGTAAAAAAAATACAAGATCAAACACATCTAAAAAAAATATTCTTTTTAAAAGAACATACGAGTGATTGTGGTTGGAATTCTTTTCTAGAGATAGGTACTAAAACACCACATTCAGCAACCATAGAAGAATTAAAAGAAGCTGTGAAACCCAAAGATTTGGCAACCATAATTTATACCTCAGGAACTACTGGAACTCCGAAAGGAGTTATGTTATCGCACAAAAATATCATAGATAATATTTTTAAAACAGATAAAACCCTCGACTTGGAGGGAAAGCACAAAAGAGTTTTAAGCTATTTACCAATTTGCCATATTTTCGAAAGAGCTGCTTCCTATTATTATCAATATCTAGGCTATCAAGTACATTTTGCTGAAAGTATCGAATTACTTGGAGATAATATTCGAGAGATAAAACCTCATTTTTTAGCAGTTGTCCCTAGATTATTAGAGAAGATATTTGATAAAATTATTGCTAAAGGAAGTACTTTATCTGGTCTAAAAAAAGGGGTATTCTTCTGGGCTATTTCATTGGGTGAACAGTATGAACCTTATGGGAAAAACGGGAAGTTCTATGCCTTTAAATTAGCAATTGTACGAAAATTAATTTTTTCTAAATGGCAAGATGCTTTGGGAGGCCACTTAGAATTTATGTTAAGTGGAAGTGCCCCTATGCAAGACCGTTTGATACGTATTTTTTTAGCAGCAGGAATACCTGTTTTTGAAGGGTATGGTATGACAGAATCTTCCCCTGCAATTACTGTAAATGACCTCAGAAACTTCGGATTAAAAATTGGAACGGTTGGAAAACCTCTAGAAGGTTTGGAGGTTAAAATAGCCGAAGATGGAGAAATTTTATTGAAAGGTTCTACAGTGATGCTTGGATATTACAAAGAGGAAGAAATGACGCGAAAAACCATTGTAAATGGGTATTTGCATACTGGTGATATTGGCGAAATCGATGCTGAAGGATTTCTAAAAATTACAGATAGAAAAAAAGAAATGTTTAAAACATCTGGAGGTAAATATATTGCTCCTGCAGTTTTAGAAAGTGAATTA
>JAQWIO010000019.1 GCA_029248845.1 Polaribacter sp.
ATAATCTTTTATCCAATGCAATCTACCAATTGTCATTAATTGTAATTGATTTTTTTTTGAAGCATCATTCAATGATTTCTTTTTAAAAAAAAAAGTGTCTATGGCAGGAGTTATTTTTTGATAAGGAACATTATTTTTTAACCCATTAGTATAGGCCAGGTTTAATATATGATTAGATATGACATGAAGTTTATCTATGCTTTCCCATAATAAATCATAACATTTTGGGTTTTTAAGTGGATATATTCCTATGTCAAACCCTCTCAAACTTACCGCCATTTTAGCACCTATTGCTTTCGCTAAATTTTCTCTTCCAATTGCTTGCGTTGCAAAGCCAAAATGTAACCAATCTAAATTTGTTGAAACAAGTATATGTTGGTTTATGAATATTTTTTTAAAAATTTTACTAAAACTAACATTGGATTTCTTTTCAAATACTATAAATTTCCACAAAGTAAGGGGTTTTCTTAAGACAAGGAATAAAAACCCAAAAATAGATTTCAAAATACCAAAACCATTTATATTTGGAGCTTTCTTAATATTACAAAAATTAAAACCATTGTTTGTCTGTTTTACAAACAATACAACTTCAAATCCATGCTTTTGTAATCCTTTTATTTTTGAAATAAAAAAAGTTTCAGAATACGATGGAGTATTACTCAATACAATGCCTATTTTCATTTATTATATTTTAACAATAATTTGTTTCTAAAATTTAACGAGGGTTTTTCTATTAGATAATAGGAAATTAAAGCAGAAATAAAAATACCTACGATCAAATAGGCAGAAATTATAAAGAAGATTCGCACACCTAGATTTGCAATATCTATCAAATGAAAATAATTTCGAAACGCATGGCCAAAAACCACCATCAAAATTGATAGACCTCTTATTCCGTCTAGGGATGGAATTCTATGTATTAATTTTGAACTCATCTCAATTTTAAATAAACTTTTTCTGTTTTCTCTACCTCGTGCTCAATTTTATAAGCGTTATTAATATGTATATTAAATTTGTAGCCAATCTTTTTGTTCTCGGAAGAATCTTGAGACATATATTGTTCTAATTTAATTGATAATTCTTCAATATTACCAGCTTCAAACATATGATCTGGATATTTTTCAAGTTGATCTTTGATGCCCGGTATTTTTGAAGCTATTACATTTATTCCACAAGCCATCGCTTCTAATAAAGCTACTGGTGACCCCTCTCCTTTTTCTTTAGTTGGTAGTACAAATAATTCTGATGTATTTAGATAATCATTGATATTTAACACTTTACCAGTGAAATATATTGTTTTATTAAAATTTATTTTTTCAAATTGCTTTATCAACTTTTTACCATAATCATTTTTATGATCACCTACAATAAATAATTTCCAATTCGTGTGTTTGTTTTGGATTTTATCAAAAGCCTCTAACAAAATTTCAATACCTTTTACTGGAACTAAATTGGCAACACAAATGACAATCCTATCAGTTTCATTTAAATTGTATTTTTTTCTAATATCCACCTTAGGAGTGTAAGGGTAAAACTCCAATGTGTCAACACCTCTCGATATTAAACTAATTTTTTTTGATTGAGGAAAGAATTTATTGATCATGTCTTTATTTTGAACTACAATATGTCTAGCTAAAAAAGACCTAAGTTTCCAGCCATTGGCAGAACTCCCTCCCCAATTCATGTTTTTCTTAGTATACACCCAAGTAATCCCTGCCATTTTAGCAGCTAAAGGCTCTGAATAATCCGGTGCATAGTGAAAGCTATGAATGATATCCGGATGTATTTTTTTCAAAAAACGAGATATCTTAAACGTATTTAAAAGTCCCTTTGCATAAGGTTTCATTTGAGTTGTGTAATCAAACAGATGCACTTTCAAACCACTTTGTTTAACCACTTCAAAAAATTTACCTCTGTCGTGCATGCAAAGTATTTCAGGAACAAAGAGTTCTTTGTTCAATGAAAGCGCTACTTTTAACAAAGCTTTACCACTACCTGCTGTGTCAAAATTGGGTATGGTAAATAGAATTTTTATTTTTTTAGATTTTCGTGCCATTGTTGTAATGAATAAATAGTAAATAAAAACCATTTATGATCTTTTGTTCCTTGTTGGTGTTCTTCCCAAACAACTTGTAATGTGTTTGTATCAATATTAAATTTCTTAATGAAAGTAGTATTAAAAATACCTTTGCTAATTTCTTCTTTTAAATCCTCACGCAACCATTTCGACAAGGGAACAGAAAAACCACGTTTTTTGTTATCTATAGGAGGGTTTGGAACTAATTTTCGTAGTAAATCTTTTAGTATTTGTTTTTTTTGAGATTTTTGTAATGATAATTTAGGGTGTATTTTCAATGCTGCTTCTATGACTTTTTTCTGAAGAAAAGGTACACGAACTTCAATAGAATTAGCCATACTCATACGATCTACTTTGGTCAATGTCTTTTGCATCATCCCGTAAAACTCAGTTTTACGCATTTCATGTAAAAACTGATTTTTGGTCAATTTTTCTGAATATTTGTAAAACGGTAAAGTCTTTTCATCAATACCTACCATTGAAGGAAATACTTTTTCAAGTATACTTGAATTAGTTCTTGAATGTAATTCTTTGTGAGCTTGCGCTAAATTATCAGCAAGAATGCAGGAATTAATATATTTGTTTTTAAAAATCAATTTATCCAAACCATAAGCTAAATATCGCAGTCTATGAGGTAGCCAAGTAAACTTGAAATTTTTATAGACAGAATGAAATCGTTCATATCCAAAAAACAATTCATCTCCCCCATCACCTGATAACATTACTGTAAAAGACTTAGAAGCATTTTTTGTCAATTCGTATGTAGGAATGATAGAATAATCTGCAAAAGGTTCTTGTAAATTACGCATGCAATCTTTGAGAATTTTTTTTGCGTCTGAAGCAACCATCTTCTCAAGTAATATATCAACTCCAATAAGAGAAGCGTATGTTTTTGCATCTTCAGATTCATCGTGTACTTTACTATCACTTCCAATAGTGAATGCTTTTAAATCTTCTTTACTGGCTTTGGCATAAGTTGTCACCAATGGAGAATCAATACCTCCTGACAAAAATGTCCCTAATGGAACATCCGCCTCTAATTGATCTTTGACACTTTCTTTAAGTTTACTGTCCAAAAACTGTAAAGCTTCTTCCTTATCAGATATTAAATCTTCTTCAGAAAGCGCAGGAAATTCCCAATAGATATATTTTGAAAGCTTTCCCTTGGAGTCAATGTTCACATATTCCCCAGGATATACCTGAAACGTATCTTCCAAGATACCATAAGGTGCGGGTATATAGTGCATTTTTAAATAGGTTTTTAAGACCTCTTGATCTATTGCATTGTCAATAGAATTTTTATGTTTGGCGACCTGATCGTAACGACTTCCAAAAACAACATTTCCTATGTTATAGGAATAAAACAATGGTTTGATACCCGCAAAATCACGAATCAATGAAATTGATTGATCGTCAATATCAAACAATGCTATGGCAAACATTCCCTCTATTACATCTAAGGTTTTTTGAATTCCAAAACATTCAAAGTAATTTACCAAAACCTCTGAATCACTCTCGCTTTTGAATATGTAACCTTTGCAGAGCAATTCCTCCTTCAATGAAATGAAATTATAAATTTCTCCGTTAAATACCATGGCAAACTTTTGGTTCATAGAAACCATAGGTTGGTTTCCATTTTCTGAAACATCCATAATTGATAAGCGTCTAAATCCTAATTGAACACTATTAGAATCTGTCCAATAACCTGACATGTCAGGACCTCGGTTTGTGTTCAAATCGTTGGCCTTAAGAAATTGTTCTTTCTCTGAAAGTAGAGTGTTTGGAAAATATTCCCCGTAAATACCACACATAATTATACGTTTTTAAAAAATAAGGACAATGTCAATAATGTACTCACTGAGTGAGAATAATAAACTTGATCTTCTTTATAAAATAAGTTTAGATAATCTTTGATCAAATCAATATCAATCTGATATGTTAGCTCTTTTGATTGTATGTAATCAATTAATTTACCTTTATCGTCAGCTTCTAAAAATTGTAGTTCCCAATTGCGTTGCACAAATTTTTTACCTTGAAAATTTTCAAATTCAAGTTTTAGTTTGTCAAAGATTCTGAATGGCAATCGTAAATGAGTTTTTGCCAAATGATGATTGAATAGGTTAAATGGTTTTGCGTCCTGCCAAACTATTTTTGCAACAGCTGTATGGGTGCTTTTAATGTATTCTATTTGAATCTGTCTATCATTTAAAAGTGATTCTGGAACTTCACATATAAACTGGCACATACGATCATCGTAATAGGGTAAATATATTTCTTTGTTCCTCGCAAAGACTGACAAGTTAATGGATGTCCATCTTGGCGCCCAATACATAGATTTGAAAGCTCGAATCTTCGCATTGGAATTATCTATTTTTATTTTAGACAATAAGGTTAGTATTCTTCTATCGAGATAGTCTTCAAATTCCCCTTCTAATTTCCAATTTTTCCATAAAGAAGTAGCTAATTCTAGTCCTCCTTTTTTTACGATTTTTTTCTTTAGTAAAGTAAGTAATTCTTCATCAGAATAATTTAGTTTAAGATTTTCGGAGTCAAATAATACATCTCCCCAATGACCTAATGAAAAAACAGTTCCTAGTTCTTCAATCTCATCAATCACTGACATTTGTCTTGGATGGGTAAATTCTGAATAACACTCATTAATTCTGGCTAATTCTTCTATTTTATCCCACAAATAATTTTTAGGGATTGTAAATTGTTGGAATGAAAAATTACATTTTTCAGCAATTTTTTTTGAGATTCCTGCTTCATTATATCCGTTTTCAAAAGAATAACTATAGGTATTTACTTCAACCCCTAATTTATGTAATGCAACAGCTTGACTTCGACTGTCTAAACCACCTGAAATAGGTAAAATAACCTTTTTATCTTTACATTGCTCTTTGACAATTTCTTCAAACAATTCACTAAAATTGGTAGTAGCTTCATTTAAATTAATTTGTTTGGGTTTATAATACCATTCAAACCACGGTTTTGACGAAATCAAATATCCGGCGTCATCAATTTTATTAATACTAGCAGGAGGCAATACTTTTTTATCTTTCCAATACGTATCCGTGTCCAGGAAAAAACCCAAAGCACTAAACACACAAATAGCTTTATAGTCTAACTCATTAGCTTGATCTTTCACGTTTATGAAAGTTTGTACTATAGGGATAATGGGGGTTTTAATTGTTTTCATACACTTTTTTATAAAGTGAAATCATACCATCCACCATTTGTTTACTAGTATGCTGAGTAGTTGCTTTTATATAAGCAGCGTTCACTAGTTGTAAAATATCTATTTCTTGTAATTTAGAAAAAATTGAAATTTTATTAGCTATGGCTTTAGGGTTTCTCGTTGGTACCAAAAAACCAGTCTCGCCATCCACTATCAATTCTGACATACCACCACAATCTGTTGAAAGAACTGGTAGTTTAGACAACATTGCTTCTAAACAAACATTGGCAATGCCTTCTTCTACTGAAGGCAATAAAAATAAATCAGATTCCAACATCTTTTCATAAACTTTCTCTTGAGAAATTGAATCTAAAAAAGTTACAGAATCTTTCAAATTCATATCATTAACTAGAAATAATAACTCTTCAGAATTTTTAACTCCTACAATCGTATAATGAAATGGAATTTTTCTTTCTTTTAACAGATACATCGCTAACACGGCTGTCCTGTAATCTTTTTTCCAATGATCTCTACCAATAGATAAAATCTGTAGTTGTTTTGAAATATTCCAAGTTGTCTTTGTTTGAAATGAATCAGTGTCAAATCCGGAATAGACAACATGATCAATTTTTGATGAAGATGCATAAATTTCATTTGATTTTTCTTGGATGGCTTTTGATACGGAATGGAATCCGTCAATTTTTTTAAAAACCCCCTCCAAGAAAAGCTTATTCTCTATGTTTGCAAAAGGGCGAACGTTGATATGAAATCCTCTTTGGCTTAATATGGTTTTAGTATGAGTGGGTAATTTTAGATTTTTTGAATAACTGAGTACACTCACCCATTGGAAATGCAATATGTTAGGTTGTATTTTGTCAATTATTAATTGAATATTCTCTTGTTGTATCTCTTTCCTTAAACCTCTTAAAGTTTTAGATAGAAGTAGAATTTGCTTCTTAACATTTAAGCCACGAATTTGTAAACTACGTGACATAAATGAAAATTTAGAAGTGTTAGACCCCAACCCAATGTATTGAACACCTTCAATTTTAGTATTGACTTCTTCATTAAATCCAATCACAAATACTTGATGATTGGTTGATAGCCCCTTTATCAATCTATTGATAAAAGTGGTTGTTTTAAATGAGCCATCGAATATTACTATCTTCATATTATTTGACCAGAGAATTGTAGAGATTTTCAAATTTGTCTAGTTCAACTTTTGGTGAAAAGCCCTCTAAAAATGATGAATTATATTTTGCTAATTTATTTTTGTTAAGATTTTTGCATTTTAAAATAGCATTTTCTAATGTTTTAGGTACGTTTATATCAAAAACTTCGCCGTTAACACCTTCGTCTATCAATTCCATCATTCCTCCTTGATTGGATATTACACAAGGAATATTATGCGAAATTAAATCAAGTAAACCATTTGAAAGTGCCTCATAAAATGAGGGTTGAACTGCTAAATCATAATTAGTGTATTCTTCCTTTAGTTTATTATTATCTATAAAACCCCTTAAAAAAACATTTTTTTCCAGTCCTAATTGTTTAATTCTAAATTCATAAAAACTTCTTAAGTCACCTTCTCCATAAATATCAAGACAAAAATTGAAACCATTTTTTTTCAGATTATATAGTGCATCTAATAAATAGAAATGCCCTTTAATCCAAACTAATCTTCCTATTGAAATAATTCTAGTAATATTGCTGTTTTTTTGATGTTCTATCTTAATGGAAGAAGTTTTTTCTATACTACGGTAAATAACACTTACTGGAATGTCTAAAGATTTTTTATCAAAAAGTGATTTCATATAATAACTAATTGTGTGAACATGTGAAACATATTTAATTTTTTTATTAAAATCTTCACTTTCACTTTTTATCACCAAATCTGATCCTCTAAATGAAACTATAATGGGCAAACCTTTAAGTTTAAAATATTTCAATATAGTTTCTGATACTGTATGAAAATGGTGAACGTGAATCAAATTCACATTAGATTGTAATAAATATCTCCATTTTAACGTAAATCTAATTTTTTGTTTTAATTTAAAATTCTTGGTTACACATTTAAAATCGTAATCAAAAAAAAATAATTTTACAAGAACTTTTAAAGTTGTGTAATCCATTTTTATTCCATCAAAAGAACCGACTGATAAAGCTTTAACCTTATTTTTTTTCTTAAAAATATTGGAAGCAAATACCATGTGAATAGAATCATGTGATTTAACACTTATTTGTTCTAAAAAATTAGAAGTATAGTGCTGATTTGGATCACCATAAGACATTAATATGTGGGCTATCTTAATCAAAATTTAAATACTTTCTTGAGTTTTTTAGATACTTTTTCACATATCTTTTTAAATCTATAATTTAATTGAAATGAAAAAGGTAATTTTAAATCAAATTGCTTGAAAGACCAATACAATTCAATACAAAATGTAGAATTGAATAATTCTACAAAATCTTTTTCATACAATACATCTTGTAATTGAGACTTAATCTCATCATATGAAATACTTGAATTTTCGTTTAATTGTTTTTTAGTTAATTTTTTACCACCTCTAACAACACCGATATGAAAACCATGCCATGGTCTTGCTGTTTTAGTGAGTAATAGAGGATCAAAATTAAAACAATCCTTTACTAATTTGAATAATGTGTGTTCATCACGTTCTAATTTTTTTAAATACTCTTCTGAAAAAACTTTATCATTCAATATTCTAAATATTAAGTCTTCTGTTTTGTCATAGTATGGAGCAACTTCAAAAAAATGTAAACCCGTTAATCTTTCGGAAACACCTCCATTTGGTAAGAATCTAACTTTATTACTAAATGGTAAATTTATTTTTTCCATCTGTGATTTATGAAAATCAAAGAGTGATTCATTTTCTTTTAAAATTAAAATATCAACATCTCCAACGTAAACATATTTATACCCCTTTAAATAATCTCTTGGTAGTAAATACCTTAAAACTCTTGGTCCTCCACCGGAAATATCTTTATGTTCAACAAAGATATTCTCATAAATATGAAAGTTTTTAAGATTATGAATACTACTTTTTACGTAAGAACTTATTTGTCCTTGACTAAAAACAAGTATATCATTGTCTGGATAATTTTTATTTATAAAATATATGTAGGACGGTATATATTTTTCATATGTTCCAAAAACATAAACTACAAAAGCGTTTTTATTTTTGATATTTGAATTTATCATATGTTGTACTGCTTAGATTTTGATAAAACATTACCTAATCTTTTTTGTTTTGGATACTTACCTGTCCCAAAATAATTAGATTCTAAAACATCGACTTTGAAGCAGTTCTCAATCTCATCAAATTTATTCTGATTATCGAAACCTACAACGGTAAAAAAGTATTCTCCAGAAGTTAGATTAAAATCATCTATTTCAAATCTAACTTTACATTTATCTTTTTTAAGATATAGATTATTAAGTGTAAAAATATTACTGTATGATGTTATAGGAACACCTGAAACATTCTGAACTATAATAGTGATAGAAATATCACGCTCAAGTTTTGTTTTATTTACTAAGACAAGATCTAAGTAAACTAGTGCCCCTGAAGGAATTTGATTAACACCTTCAATTAATAAATTATTTTCATATTTATATGAGAAATTATAATCTGAAAACAATGCTGTTCTTGAACCAGATCTTTTTTTATGATAAAGTAATCTTGTTTTAGATACATCACTCTTAATAGATAGGTAGTTTATAATGCCATCTTTTACTTTACCATTATAAATTAATCTACCATTTTCTAAAACTATCAATTTAGAACACAAACTCTGAATCGTCCCCATATCATGACTCACAAACAACACCGTCCTTCCCGCTTGAGAAGAAATATCCTGCATTTTCCCAATGGCTTTCTTTTGAAACTCTGCATCACCGACAGCCAATACTTCATCTACAATTAATATATCCGGTTCCAAAAAAGCAGCCACTGCAAAGGCCAAACGCACTTTCATTCCACTTGAGTATCGTTTTACAGGAGTATCTATATATCGTTCACAACCAGAAAACTCAATGATTTCATGGAGTTTAGAGGTGATTTCTTTTTTGGTCATCCCTAGAATAGCACCATTTAAAAAGATATTCTCTTTCCCTGTCATTTCTGGGTGAAACCCTGTACCAACCTCTAATAAAGAGGCTATTCTTCCTTTAGATTTTATTGCACCGGTTGAGGGGCCAGTTACTTTTGATAATATTTTCAACAGCGTAGATTTACCTGCACCATTTTTACCAATAATCCCCAATACTTCCCCACGTTTTACTTCAAAATTAATATGTTTCAATGCCCAAACATATTCTGAGGTTCCTTTTGTAGATCGGTCATTCGATTCTCCAATTTTTAAATATGGGTCTTCTTTTCCTCTTATTTTTGCAAAAAATCGATTCAAATCATGACTGATAGTTCCTGTACCAACAAGACCTAAACGATATTGTTTGGATACGTTTTCTACTTTTAATATTATATCGTCTTTCGTCATTATATCGTGTCTATAAATGTTTTTTCTGTCTTGTTAAAAATTACAATCCCAAGTAACAATGCTACAATTGAGGAAATAATCGTGTATGAGATTCCAAATTGAGAAACATTTCCTTCGTCAAGTAATAAATAGCGAGCCATTTCTATGATATATCCCATAGGATTGTACATCACCAACCACTCCACTCCTTTTTCTTGAAATAAGGACAATGGAATCACCACCATAGAGATATACATGAGTAATTGTATTCCAAAACTTACTAAAAACGTTAAATCTCTATATTTTGTGACCATAGACGAAATAATCATCCCAAGGCCCAAACCTAGTATTCCCATGCATAAAACTAGTATCGGAAACAGAAACAAGTATTCATTTGGTCTAATGACTGCACCTAGATAAAAGGCATAGTAGATATAAAAGGCTATCAAAATAAGTAATTGTATCCCAAATTTTAATAAGTTGGATACCACAATAGACATTGGCATAATAATTCTCGGAAAATAAACTTTTCCAAAAATTTGTTCATTTTTCTTGAAAGTATCAGAGGTAGCTGTGAGGCATTCTTTAAAATAGTTCCAGGTAGTAATTCCTGCTAAATTGAATAAAAAGGGAGGAATACCTCCAGTTTGTATCCCTGCTACATTATTAAAAACCAAAGTGAAAATTACAGACGTAAATAAAGGCTGTACTAAATACCAAAGTGGACCTAAAATTGTTTGTTTGTATAAAGTAATTACGTCTCTTTTTACAAAGAGCATGAGTAAATCTCGATACTGCCAAACTTCTTTTAAGTTTAAATCAATGAGTTTGGTTTCAGAAGATATTTCGAAAAGCCATTTTTCTTTTTTCATTTTTTAGTATCATAGCTCTTACAATATAACTTTTTTTTAGCGAAAAAGCTAGTTTTTTCTTTTAAACGTTTAATTTTACAGTAGATAAAAAGAATAATTATGAAACCACAAATCATAGAATGTGTTCCGAATATTAGTGAAGGACGTGATATTGAGAAAATTACTACAATTGCTAATATTGTAAAAACAGTTGACGGAATTAAACTCTTAGACATCGATCCAGGTAAAGCTACAAACAGAACTGTAATTACTTTTGTGGGTGAACCAGGGCAAGTTATAGAAGCTGCTTTTAGATTGATACAAAAAGCATCCGAACTAATTGATATGAGCAAACAAACTGGAACGCATCCTAGATTTGGAGCTACAGATGTTTGTCCTTTGGTACCCATTGCAAATATCTCTATGAAAGAAACGACTGATTACGCACATCAACTGGGAAAAAGAGTTGGAGAAGAATTGGGAATTTCTGGTTATTATTATGAAAATGCAGCCAGTTCAGAAGAACGTAAAAACCTAGCAACCGTTCGTTCTGGAGAGTATGAAGGTTTAAAAGAAAAATTATCTAACCCCAATTGGAAACCCGATTTCGGTCCAACCGAGTTTAATCAGCAAATCGTTTCCTCTGGAGTCACCGCTATTTCTGCACGTGATTTTTTAATTGCCTACAATGTCAATTTAAACTCTACATCAACAAGAAGAGCAAATGCCATTGCTTTTGATATACGAGAAAATGGACGCGTTAAATTGGTGAACGGAAAAAAAGTTTTAGATGAAAATGGAGATCCAGAAAGAATACTTGGTAAATTAAAAGCTGTAAAAGGTATTGGATGGTTTATTGAAGAATACGGAATTGCACAAATTTCATACAACTTAACCAATATTTCAATTACATCCATGCATGAAGCATTTTACGAAACAACTATAG
>JAQWIO010000027.1 GCA_029248845.1 Polaribacter sp.
TGTTGTATTTTCTATTGACAAGCAAAAAGGATTGAAAAATGAGAAAAAAGTTCTTTCCTTAAAACAAGATGCACTAAGAAGCCAAATGAATCCTCATTTTATGTTTAATGCTTTAAATTCTATTAAATTATATATTATAAAAAATAACCAAAAAAAGGCAACCTCTTACTTAAATAAGTTTTCAAAATTCATGCGAAAAATACTAGAAGCTTCTGACCTACAAGAAACTTCTTTAAAAGAAGAAATAGAAACAATGAAACTTTATTTGAGTCTAGAAAATATTCGTTTTTCCAATGAAATAAGTTTTAATGTCAAAACAGATTCTTCTTTAAATTTAGAAACGATAAAAATACCCCCTCTGGTGCTACAGCCTTTTTTAGAAAATTCTATTTGGCATGGTTTGTCTTCAAGTAAAAAGGCGAAAGAAATAACAATTTTTATTCATAAAATATCTTCGGAATATATTCAAATTAATATTGAAGACAACGGAATTGGCCGAAAAGCTTCTGGAAAAATAAAAGCTAAAAAATCTATCAATAGAAAATCTATTGGTATCAATTTAACTAAAGAAAGATTGGCAAATTTTGTTAAGAATAAAAATAATAATTATTCAGTTATTTATAACGATTTAGAGGATGAGAATAGGGATTCTTCAGGAACAAAAGTTGTTCTTAAACTCCCATTATCCTAGGTGCTTTTTAGCTACTTCTTCCAATTCATCATACCAATCTTGTCCAAATTTTCTTACTAAAGCTTGTTTTACAAACTTAAAAACTGGGACTTGTAATTCTTTTCCGAGAGAACAAGCATCATCACAAATTTCCCACTTGTGATAATTAACTGCAGAAAATTCGCTGTACTCTTTAACTCTTATTGGATATAAATGACATGAAATAGGTTTTTTCCATTCTATTTCTCCAGAATTATAAGCCTCTTCAATAGCACAAAGCGCAGTATTTTTTTCATCAAAAATTACATACGCACAATCTGCACCATGAATCAAAGGAGTTTCTAGTTCTCCCCATTCACTAGTAACCCAAGTCCCTTCTTTTTCAATAACATCGATACCTTCTTTTCTTAAAAAAGGCTTTACTTTCGGATAAATTTTTTCTAGTATTTCTGTCTCTTCTTTGTCCAAAGGGGCACCAGCTTCACCATCTACACAACAGGCACCTTTACAAGCAGATAAATTACAAACAAAATCTTTTTCAATAATATCCTCTGAAACGATCGTTTTCCCAAGTTGAAACATCTTACAAAAATAGTATTATTTTTTTCTTTAACTTTACTTTTGGGTAAACTAAGTTTTCTAATTTTACAAAAAAATAAAAATTTATGAATTTTAATTTTAAAGAGATTTTTACAGCTTTTATGATTTTATTTGCTGTGATAGATATTGTTGGAAATATTCCTATTATCATTGATTTAAGAAAAAAATTTGGTCGTATACAATCGGAAAAAGCTTCCTTAATTGCAGGCTTCATTATGATTATTTTTCTTTTTTTAGGGCAAAGTTTATTGAGCTTAATTGGGATTGATGTGAACTCTTTTGCTGTTGCTGGTTCGTTTATTTTATTTTTTATTGCCTTAGAAATGATATTGGGAATTACCTTGTACAAAGACAATGAAAATGCTGAGCCAATTACCGCTACAGTCTTTCCTTTGGCGTTCCCTTTAATTGCTGGACCAGGAAGTTTAACAACATTACTTTCTTTGAGATCAGAATTTTACATAGAAAATATTATTACTGCCGTTTTATTAAATGTTGTTTTTATTTACCTTGTTTTAAAAACATCTTCTAAAATTGAGCGAATTATCGGCGCAAATGGTATTCAGATTATTCGTAAAGTTTTTGGTGTAATTCTATTGGCAATATCCGTAAAATTATTCGCAGCTAATATTAAAATACTTTTTATTTAAATGAAATTTGATGTTCTTATTCTTGGCGGTGGAGTTTCTGGAATGCAATGTGCACTGGTTTTAGGGTCAGGACTCAGCAAGCCTTTTGCTATAAATAAAAAAGCTGGTATTATCATACACCAAAGAGCATCACAGCTTCAAAACGCTTTATTTAATAATGTTTTAGGGTTGCCTCCCGGAAAATTCGGTAGCGATATTTTAATAGAAGGGAAAAAACAACTTGCCGCTTTGTATCCAGAAGTTGCTCAAATAGAAAAGGAAAAAGTAATTGCTGTTGAAAATGATAAAGAAGGTTATCAAATTACTACAAATAAAAATACCTATTTTTCTAAAACAGTTGTCATCGCTTTGAACTATGCAAAACCTTTTTCTATAAAGGGCTTAGAGTCTTTTGTAATTCCTCATAAAAAAGCAAATCCAATCAAAGAGAGAATTCAATTAATTAATAAAGATCACCTAATACAAAAAGGGTTATACTGTTGTGGTACCATTGCGGGTTGTAGAAGTCAATTTGCTATTGCTGCTGGAAGTGGTGCAAGTGTTGCTACAGATATTCTAACACTTTGGAATAATGGAAATCATACAAAAGTTCATGATAAAAAACCAATATTTTAAAAATATCATTTTTTTCTCTTAATTATATTCTAACGAAATTGAAGTCGTGTAACCACCTGATTCAGTTACTACAATATTCCTTGGATATCCTTCTTGATTGTAATCATATAAAAAACTTGAAGTATCTGAGTAATTATCAGAACTATTATCGCAAACAGTTTTATTTTGAATACGTAATGCGTTATTGTAAAAACCAATTATTGGAGCATCTGTAAAACTTAATTCAAAAAAAACAAATAAAGAATTAGCACCGATGATATTTTTAAAAGGACTATTGTTGTTATCATAATCTAATGATGACGAATCTTCACAACCGCCATCCTGAGAAAATGAATCAACTATATTTCCTTGATTGTCTAATTCTAATTGAAAAATATATTCTCCTCCATCGTTTGAAAAACGATCAGTATCAGTTATTGAAACGGTACCATTTGAATTGTATGAAATAGATGATGTTGTTTTTTCACTACAATTACCATTGTAGTAATAATAACAATCCTCAACAACTGTTAATCTACCTTGAGAGTCATATTCTAAAGACCATGTATGTGAATTATCATAAGAATCATAAAAATCTGCCCTTAAAATTAAATCATTTGCATAAAAAAAGCTTGTTTTTGAGGTATATGAAACTGAGCCATTTGCATAGGTAGTCCTTAATCTCTCAACGATTTTATTTTCATCATAAGTGAAGTTTTCCTCGTATGAATAATCAGAAGATTCTGAATCATTATATGTTATTTTTGATACTAAAAGAGCATTTGTGTTATTGTCATTAAACACGTCATTGTTGTCATCGCTGTTAGATGAACAAGAAAAGATAAGTAA
>JAQWIO010000039.1 GCA_029248845.1 Polaribacter sp.
CCAAAAACAATGACATTCTTCATTTAATTTGTAATTTTACAATATCAATCTTTTATTAATATTCGATAGACAATATATAGAAACTTTCTGAAAAATAAAGGCTTCTTTTTGGCTATTAATTCACAACTTATAAAGAATACAAACTATGTTTTTAGGCGCTTATTTTACAACAGGAAGAATCATTTTTATGATTTTCTTTATCACCTCTTTTATTGCTTTAATGGTGTATAGTTATCGGAAAGACGTTAAAAATCACAAGCGTTATTACAAAGGCGCTGTAAAAAAAGTTATTATTTATGGAGGGCTTATTATTGCTGTTTTTATTGCTATTCGTTTTTTATGGGGAAATTAACCTAGCTAAAAATTATTTATAAGTAAGATTCTTAATTAATCATTAGGATTAATGTACTCCTTTCTAATTGATATTTTCGTATTGTAGTCAAATTTAGATTCTTTTTTTCTCAGGAATGCAAGAGAGAATAATTCCACTAAAAAATAACAAATAAACGGTCTGTTTTAATTTCATTATATCCAATTTAATATTGGGACATAAGTGTACAACTTTTATATATGTAATATTCTTTATGGACGTTGAAGGGTTTTGATGTTTTTATATCTTTTCCAAGTCTTACTATTAAATTGTGTATACACAACAAAACATCCGATATCTAATAAAAAGTAAAACAAGCTAATTCCACTTGGAGGATTGTTACTTGGCAAAAACTCAAAAATACCATAAGCATAAGTTGGCCAGTACCAGCACCCGAAGGAAGTACCTCCTATTTCTAAAATAGCAACCAAGATGTACATAGAATAAAAAAACAATCGATCTTTAGGCCTTTTCCAAAGTAAAATAAAAACACAAAAGGTCATTATAAACCCGAAAACATCATTGAATAAAAAAAGATAGATTGTAGCAAATAAGGCAATAACGATTCTGAAAAAACACTCTATATCATTGTTATACTTTCTAACAATTGGTGCTTTACTAAACATAAAAATACGTCCATATAAAGCCGCGTGACCCAGGGGGACATATAGCGGAACATTTTCTAAACGATATGAATACATTACTAAAACTCTAGAAAATAAATATTCGCCAACAAAACCTATAATTACTGCATATATCATTAACTTTTTTGTTCTTGGATTTGCTCGCCAAAACATGACGGTAAACCCAAAAATCATTAAAATATTGATCGGAATTTGAGAATTATAAATATGCTCCACAAAATAATTGCCATCAAAAAATAAGATAAAAACAAAAATTATGAACAATCCAATCCTTCTATTGAAAACTTTTATGAGTTTTTTAAAATCTGATGTAGGAATTGTAAAAAGACTCATCATACTTCTTTAGCTTTGAAACAATCGGTTGTGTGATCTATGACCATTCCAATTGCCTGCATATAAGCATATATTACCGTTGAGCCAACGAACTTAAAACCACGCTTTTTTAAATCTTTAGATATACTATCTGAGAGCATAGTTTTCGCTGGAACTTCTTCCCTTGTTTCAAATTTATTTATAATAGGTTTATCATTTACATAACTCCAAATAAAGGATGAAAAAGAGCCAAATTCTTTTTGAACTTTCATAAATAATTGTGCATTTGTTATGGCGCCTCTAATTTTTAATTTATTTCTAACAATCCCTTTGTCTTTCATTAATTCTTGATATTTGGTCTCAGAATATAATGCAATCTTCTTATAATTGAAATGATCAAAAGCTTTTCTGAAATTTTCTCTTTTATTCAAAATTGTTAACCAACTCAATCCTGCTTGAAAAGTTTCTAATATTAAAAACTCAAATAATTTTTTATCATCGTAAACAGCTACCCCCCATTCTTGGTCGTGATACTTTTTGTAAAGCTCATTGTCTGTTACCCAAAAACATCTATGTTTCATGTTTTTTTTACCTAAAATAACATTTTAAATTAGACATTTCTCTTGAAACTAATAAAACTATAATTATAAAGATTATTTTCATTTTTAGAAAAATGTTCTCTGGAAACCTCCTCCCAGAGGGCCACATCTATTGAAGGGAAAAAAACATCTGCTTCAAAATCATGATGCACTTGAGTGATATCTAATTGATCAACCAGATTCTTTTTCATTGCTTCTTTATAAATTTGTGCCCCTCCAATAATAAAAGCATCGTCTTGATCTTTTATTAATTCAATCGCAGCTTCTAGGCTGTGAACTATTTCACAACCTTCCTTTCGATATGAAGTATTTCTCGTAATGATGATAGATCTTCTATTCGGTAATGGTTTACCAATAGATTCAAAAGTATTTCTTCCCATGATAATTGCATGACCGGTTGTCACTTTTTTAAACCTTTTTAAATCGGCAGGCAGATGCCAAATTAAGTCGTTGTCTTTACCAAGCTCATTATTACTTCCAATAGCTGCTATTATTGTAATCATAAAATATAAAATTTTAGTAAAATTAAAGTAATTCTCTGAAAATTTGATGCTTTTCAGGGGATTTAAAACAATTTATATATGTAAACATGGCTATTCTGACTAAAACCCTAAAGATCAACGAAAAAGAAACAAGTGTCTTTTTAAACAAAATACAATTTACACAATCATATTAGCAACATCGTGATTCTTTAAAATAAGAATAAACAATTATGAATAGATATAAATACTCATTGACATTTAGTTAAATTTATATAAAAAATTAGCCATAAAAAAACAATTTTAAAACCAAAACTAGTTTGTAAAGTAACTTTTACGATTCCTGCTCAAGAGGCTAAAAACATAGCTGTAATTAGAGGCTTCAATAGATGAAATACAAGCTATCCCTTTAAAAAATTTAAAAGAGAATTCTTAAAGGTACAGCAGATTTTGAACTTAGAGGCTCTTATGAATTTAAATACTTAATCGATGAATCCCATGTAAATAAGCAAGAAGCAGATTCTTTTTCTTGAAATGATTTTACAGGTGTAGAAAATAGCGTATTGAGCTTATGACTTATATTGCAACTTTGCCTTTAATGTGAGGATGTGGATTGTAGTCTATCAATTCAAAGTCATCAAAATCAAAATCAAAAATACTTTTTACAGTTGGATTTATCTTCATTTTTGGGAGCGGTCTTATTTCTCTAGACAATTGCAATTCTAGTTGTTCTTTGTGATTATTGTAGATATGAGCATCTCCAAAAGTATGGATAAACTCTCCAGCTTC
>JAQWIO010000046.1 GCA_029248845.1 Polaribacter sp.
TTTATTGCAAGTATCATTATGATTTTAGGCTACGGAATTATTGCAATCCCCACTGGTATCGTTAGTTCAGAAATAACAAAAACACATGCAAACACAATTGATACTAATACCCAATCTTGTGGAAATTGTGCCACTGAAGATCATAAAGATAATTCTGAGTTTTGTTATAAATGTGGTTGTAATTTAAATTAAATGAAGTCTAATAATTTTGTAATTACAATTGTTGGTCCTACTGCAATTGGAAAAACTGCCTTAAGTATTGAACTTGCAAAGCACTTTAATTCTGATATTATTTCTTGTGATTCTAGACAATTTTATAAAGAAATGACAATTGGTACAGCTGTTCCTGAAGCGAATGAATTAGCAGCTGCCCAGCATCATTTTATTCAAAATAGAAGTATTTTCGAAGATTACAATGTAGGGTCTTTTGAAAAAGATGCACTTAGTAAACTAGATAAACTATTTATAAAAAATCCAATTCAGATTATGGTTGGTGGTAGTGGTTTATATATAGATGCAGTCTTAAAAGGTCTCGATTATTTCCCTGAAATAGACCCTCGAATTAGAGCTAATCTAAATACTATATTAGAAAAAAAGGGTATTAAAAACCTTCAAAACCAATTAAAAAAATTAGATATAGAAACTTATAATTCTATAAAAATCGATAACCCTCAAAGGCTAATTAGAGCATTGGAGGTTTGTATAGGATCTAGCATCGCATACTCAACTTTTAAAAACAAACCCAAAACTCCAAGAAAATTCCATTCTATAAAAATTGGTTTAAAGGCAGATAGAAAAACTGTCTATAATAGAATAAATATGCGGGTAGACATAATGATTAAAAATGGATTGATAGAAGAAGCGAAAAGTTTGTATAGTCACAAAAGTTTAAATGCACTTCAAACTGTTGGTTATAGAGAGCTTTTCTCATATTTTGACGAAAATTTCACAAAAGAGTTCGCCATATCAGAAATTAAAAAGAATACGAGACGATTTGCAAAAAGACAACAAACCTGGTTTAAAAAAGACCAGAATATTGTATGGTTTGATTATCAAACGGATGCAAATACTATTATTTCCGAAATTTCTAAAAAAATTAATATAATAAACCATTGACAAACTTTTGTAATTCATTCACTTTTATATCTTTGTTATTCTTTAAAAATAAAAAAAATGAAATCTAAAATTATATGTATTTGTTTTATTATAATAAATACAATCACGGTTGGTCAAACTAAAATTGGAACTGTAGATAGTGAGTACATTATAAGCTTAATGCCAGAAGCTACTATCGTTATGAAAAGATCTCAAGCATACGGGGCAAAATTAGATTCTTCTTTCTCGGTGAAGGTGAAAAAATATCAATTAAAAGTTGAAGAATTTAAAAAGAATGAAAAATCTCTTGGAGTTTTAGCAAAACAAACAGACCTTCAAGAGCTTTCAGACATGGAGGCTGATATTAAAAAATATCAACAAAACGGAAGTCAATTAATGCAATTAAAAAAGAATGAATTAATGCGTCCTTTGTATAAGAAACTAAGTGATGCTATTTCAGTAATTGCAAAAGCTGATGGCTATTCTCAAATTTTAACAATCACAGGAAATGAATTTGCTTACATGGACAACAAATTTGATATTACAGAATTAGTAATAAAAAATCTTGGCATTAAAGTACCTACAACAACTAAATAAATTTATATTTTTTTTAAAACTAAGTCTCACAAAAATTTATTAATTGTTCCTATTTTTTTATAGATTCTTGGAGAATATTTAAAAAAAAATACAGACCATATTTCAATAGTTTTCAAAAAAAAACATCCAAAATTTGGATGTTTTTTTGCAAACTATTCTAATTATTTATTCAAATACATTTTACGTCTCGAATATAAGTTATAAAATTCATCATCTTTTAGACTATCAATAAATAAAATGCTCTCTCCAGTAGATTTCATTTCAGGACCTAATTTTTTATTCACATTATGGAATTTATTGAATGAAAAAACAGGTTGTTTTATGGCATACCCTTCTAATTGAGGGTTGAAATTAAAGTCCGTTACTTTTTTATTACCTAACATTACTTTTGTTGCAAAATTTACATAAGGTTCTTTATATGCTTTGGCAATAAAAGGAACTGTCCTTGACGCTCTTGGATTTGCTTCAATGATGTAAACAATGTCATCCTTAATGGCAAACTGAACATTTATTAAACCTACTGTTTTTAGTTCTCTAGCAATAGTATGTGTGTGATCTTTAATTTGTTGCATTACCAAGTTCCCTAGATTAAATGCTGGAAGTGTTGCATTTGAATCTCCTGAATGAATTCCACAGGGTTCTATATGTTCCATGATACCAATGATATACACATTCCCATCTGCATCACAAATAGCATCTGCTTCTGCTTCAATAGCACCGTCTAAATAATGATCTAATAATAGTTTATTATTTGGTATTTTTTGCAATAAATCTACAACATGAGCAACTAATTCTTCTTTATTAATTACAATTTTCATTCCCTGCCCACCTAAAACATAGGAAGGTCGAACTAAAATTGGAAAATCTAATTTATCTGCCAAAACAAGTGCCTCATCCGCAGTTTCAGCAATTCCAAATTCTGGATAAGGAATTTTATTGTTTTTTAATAATGTCGAAAAACTCCCGCGATCTTCTGCCAAATCTAATGCCTCAAATGAGGTCCCTATAATTTTAATTCCATATTTGGTTAACTTTTCTGACAACTTCAATGCTGTCTGTCCCCCTAATTGTACAATAACTCCTTCTGGTTTTTCATGGCGAATAATATCGTATATATGTTCCCAAAAAACAGGCTCAAAATAGAGTTTATCTGCGGTATCAAAATCTGTAGAAACAGTTTCTGGATTACAATTAATCATAATCGTCTCATAACCACACTCTGCCGCGGCTAAAACACCATGAACGCAGCAATAATCAAACTCAATTCCTTGTCCAATCCTATTTGGACCAGATCCTAAAACTATTATTTTCTTTTTATCACTTACAATACTTTCGTTAGCAATAGTAATAACACCATCTTTATTTTCAATTTCATTTTCAAAAGTTGAATAATAATAGGGTGTTTTCGCTATAAATTCTGCTGCACAGGTATCAACTAGTTTGAAAACACGCTGTACATTTAATTCTTCTCTTTTAGCATAAACTTCACTTTCCAGACAACTCAACATATGAGCTAGTTGTCTATCTCCATAGCCTTTTTGTTTCGCTTCAAGCAATAAATCTTTTTGAATGGTATCAATAGAAAAAGTTGAAATTTCTTTCTCTAATTGAAACAATTCTTCATATTGCTTTAAATACCACATATCTATTTTGGTGATATCATAAATTTTACTCAGTGGAATCCCCATGGCTATTGCATCATAAATAGCAAAAACTCGGTCCCAACTTGCATTGGTTAACTTATCTATAATTTGGTTGTAATCAGTGTACCCTTTTCCGTCTGCACCTAATCCATTTCTTTTAATCTCTAGAGATTGAGTTGCTTTATGCAGTGCCTCTTGAAAAGAACGTCCAATACCCATAACTTCACCTACAGCTTTCATTTGTAATCCCAAAGTTCTGTCTGATCCTTCGAATTTATCAAAATTCCAACGTGGTATTTTAACAATAACATAATCCAAGGTTGGCTCAAATAAAGCTGAAGTAGATTTTGTAATTCCATTTTCTAATTCATCCAAGGTATAGCCAATAGCAAGTTTCGTTGCTACCTTTGCAATAGGATATCCTGTTGCTTTGGAAGCCAAAGCTGATGAACGTGATACACGTGGATTAATTTCAATGGCAATAATGTCTTCTTTTTCGTCTGGAGAAACCGCAAACTGAACATTACAGCCCCCTTCAAAATCTCCAATAGAACGCATCATATGAATTGCCATATCTCGCATTTTTTGGTATGTTTTGTCAGAGAGTGTCATTGCTGGTGCTACTGTGATTGAATCTCCTGTATGTATTCCCATAGGATCCATATTTTCAATAGAACAGATAATAACAACATTGTCATTTTTATCTCTCAACAACTCTAACTCGTACTCTTTCCACCCCATCATCGCTTTGTCAATCATTACCTCATGAATAGGTGACGCCTCCAATCCTCTACTTAATAAATCGTCAAAGTCTTCCGGATCATATACAATCGAAGCTCCAGCTCCACCAAGAGTATAAGACGATCTAATTACTAATGGAAAACCAAATTCTTGTGCAATTTCTTTTCCTTTTAAGAAAGAGGTAGCAGTAGATTGAGGTGCCATCGGCACATCAATTTTTAACATTAATTCTCTAAACTGTTCTCTATCTTCTGTAATATTGATCGCATCAATATCTACACCAATTAATTTGACATCAAAATCTTCCCAAATTCCTTTGTCATCAGCTTCGATACATAAATTTAAAGCAGTTTGCCCACCCATTGTTGGAAGAACAGCGTCAATTTGTGGATGTTCTTTTAAAATTTGAATAATTGATTTCGTTGTCAATGGCAACAGGTATACATGATCAGCCATTGAAGGATCTGTCATAATTGTTGCGGGATTCGAGTTAATTAAAATTGTTTCGATTCCGTCTTCTCTTAAAGAACGTAATGATTGTGAACCAGAATAGTCAAATTCACAAGCTTGTCCAATAACAATAGGTCCAGATCCGATGATTAAAACTGATTTGAGGTCTTTTCTTTTTGGCATTGTAAGTTGTTGTATTGTTAAGTTTTACAAAAATAGTTAGTGGTTGGGTATAAAAAAAGGTGTTACTTAAAAAAGTAACACCTTATATATTAACAATTGTTAATCATTTATTTTTTATGTCTAGATTCAGATGAAACCGAGATTTTCTTTCTTCCTTTTGCTCTTCTACGAGCCAGTACCTTTCTACCGTTAGCAGAAGCCATTCTTTCCATGAAACCATGTTTGTTTCTTCTCTTTCTCTTTGACGGTTGGTAAGTTCTTTTTGGCATTATCTGTATTTTTAAATATCTTCTATTATTGTTTGTTGCTCAATCAAATATACATCGATAAAAGCGTTGGCAAATATACAACTGTTTTTATTTGTGACAAATACTATTTCAAAAAAAAATGAAATAATTTTCATCCCTATAAAACTTCTAATTTTTTCAAATGTTTTTACCTTTTTTATTTGTGATAAATTTTAGAGTTAGTACTTTTGTACAAACCTAATAATACCATGAGTAATACTAAATACGTTTTTGTAACTGGAGGCGTAACTTCATCACTTGGAAAAGGAATTATTGCTGCTTCTTTAGCAAAATTACTTCAGCAAAGAGGCTTTTCCGTAACCATTCAAAAATTAGATCCATACATAAATATAGACCCAGGTACATTAAATCCATATGAACATGGAGAATGTTATGTAACAGATGATGGTGCTGAAACGGATTTAGATCTGGGTCATTACGAGCGTTTTTTAAATATTCCAACAAGTCAAGCGAACAATGTAACTACTGGTAAGATTTATCAGGCTGTAATTAACAAAGAACGTAAGGGAGAATTTTTAGGAAAAACAGTACAGGTTATTCCTCATATTACTGACGAAATTAAACGCAGAATTCAAATTTTAGGAACTTCTGGAGACTACGATATTGTTATTACAGAGATTGGTGGAACTGTAGGGGATATAGAATCTTTACCTTATGTTGAATCTGTTAGACAACTGTTGTGGGAAAAAGGGGAAGAAAATGCAATCGTAATTCATTTAACATTAATACCTTATTTAGCGGCAGCTGGTGAATTAAAAACAAAACCTACACAACACTCCGTTAAAATGTTAATGCAAAGCGGTGTAAGTCCTAATGTTTTAGTGTGCAGAACAGAACATGAAATCTCTGAGGACATCAAACGGAAATTAGCATTATTTTGTAACGTAAAGAAGGAAGATGTTATTCAATCAATAGATGCGGAAACAATTTATGATGTTCCTAATTTGATGTTAGAAGAAGGTTTAGATGAAGTTGTTTTAAAGAAATTTAAATTATCTACAGAAAAACAACCTGAATTAAAAGTTTGGAATGAGTTTTTAAAAAAGCACAAAAACCCAACCTCTGAAGTAGAGATTGCTTTAATTGGTAAATATATTGAATTACAAGATTCTTATAAGTCAATTACAGAAGCGTTTATTCATGCTGGTTCTTCAAATGAAACAAAAGTAAAAGTTCGATGGGTACATTCCGAAAGTTTGACACCCAACAATATTGAAACCAAGTTAAAGGGAGTTAATGGAATTTTAGTAGCTCCTGGTTTTGGTGATAGAGGAATCGATGGAAAAATAAAAGCAGTGCAATACTCAAGAGAGAATAATATTCCTTTTTTCGGAATATGTTTAGGAATGCAAATGGCTGTTATTGAGTTCTCCAAAAACGTTTTAGGTTTGGTAGACGCCTTTTCAACAGAAATGAAACAAGAGTGTAAAAACCCTGTAATTAATTTAATGGAAAGCCAAAAAGAAGTTACTAATAAAGGAGGTACAATGCGTTTGGGTGCATGGGACTGCAAGGTTGCCAAAGACTCAAAAACATATAAAGCTTATCAATCTGAAAATATTAGTGAACGACACAGGCATAGATATGAGTTTAATAATGAGTATTTAGAGCAGATTGAGCTCAAGGGTATGAAAGCTACCGGCATTAATTCTAAAACAGGTTTGGTTGAAATTATTGAAATTCCATCACATCCTTGGTTTGTTGGGGTTCAATACCACCCAGAATACAAAAGTACTGTATTAAAACCTCACCCTTTATTTGTAGATTTTATAAAGGCTTCTTTAAAACAATCTAAGAATTAAGTTGAATCAAAAAATAGTACAAAAGGGAATACTATTTGATTTCTATAGTAACAAAACAATAATCATGGCAAAACCAATCATAAACAACTGAATTTTGCTACATTTGATCGCTTTTATTTTTTACATATCAGCAGAAATGACAAATTGACATTTTAAATAAACACATGGAACAAAAAAAATTCGATATCAATTCTTTCATCGGAATGATTTTATTAGGGGGTATTTTATTATACTGGATAAATACAAACAAACCAGATGAAACAATTGAAACATCAATCAAAACTGAACAAGTTGTTGCTTCTTCAAAAAATTCAACAGAAAGTAGTAACCTTTTTTTTGAGAACGATTCTTTAAAAAAAGTCGCTATCTCTAACGCATTGGGTGCATTTTCGCAAAGTGCTAT
>JAQWIO010000064.1 GCA_029248845.1 Polaribacter sp.
CTGGGTTCTAGAATGGTTTTCTCTAGAAGATAATTTTTCATCATTACTCACGAAACCTTGGACTATAATTACCTATGGTTTTTTACATGCAGATTTTCTACATATTCTCTTAAACCTAATAACCTTATACTTTATCGGCAAACTATTCATAACGTATTTTACTCAAAAACAGTTACTCAATTTCTATCTTTTAGGAACCTTTTCTGGAGGCCTATTGTATATAATAAGTCACAATTATTTTCCACTCTTTGATGGTAAATCATCCATTTTGATAGGAGCTTCTGCTGGAATTTCAGCAATATTTATTGGGATTACAACCTATATTCCAAACTATCAATTAAAACTTCGTTTTATTGGGTTTGTAAAATTATGGAATTTAGCTGCGCTCTGGATCGGATTGGATATTCTAGCATTGTCTGGCACGAATGCGGGTGGACATTTTGCTCATTTGGGAGGTGCCTTATTTGGTTTTTTATATGTAAATCAAGTATCTGATAAAAAAATAAAAATTTGGGAAAAAATTGCATCCCTTTTCAAATCAAAAAAACATTTAAGGACAGTTTATAAATCTGGTAAAAAATCAAATTTAAATAAAAGTACTTCGTTAACTCAAAAACAAATTGATGGTATTTTGGATAAAATAAGTAAGTCTGGTTATGACACTTTAAGCAAAGCTGAAAAAGACTTTTTATTTAAACAAGGAAGAAAATAGCATGAAAAAATTATCATTTTTTGACAAGTTTATATATGTCATAAACTCATTATTATCTAGCCTTCTATTATTATCTTATGTATTGCCATATTTATCACCAAAAAATACTCCAATTCTTGCAATTTTAAGTCTTTTTGTACCTGTCCTATTAATCATAAATATAGCTTTCTTTATATATTGGTTAACGAAACTAAAAAAACAACTTTTGTTATCTGGTTTAATTTTGCTCATTGGATGGTTTGTACTTACTCCATTCTATAAACTAACGAAGAAAAATACTTCTTTAAATACAGATTTAAAAGTAATGAGCTACAATGTTCGAATGTTTAATCATTTAGAATGGTCAAAAGAAAAAGATATTAAAAAAAATATTTTTTCTTTGATACAAGAAAATAATCCCGATATCTTGACTATTCAGGAAAATATTTCTTTAAAAGAATATGCCTTTGATTTCCCTTACAAATACATAGAAAATAAGAATGAAAAATACCAATTTGGAATGGCTATCTATTCTAAATTTCCGATAATAAATAAAGGTTCTCTAAAATTAGAAAATACTGGAAATAATATCATTTTTTCAGATATCATAAGAGATAAAGACACTATTAGAATCTATAATTTTCATTTACAATCACTTAATATTTCTCTTGAAAAAGAGAATTTAGGGGAAAAAAATTCAGAAAAATTAATACAGAAAATCGAACAAAACTTTTTAAAACAAGTAGCACAAACTGAATTATTTTTAGCTCATGAGCAAAAATGGAAAAGAAAAAAAATAATCTGTGGCGATTTTAACAATACAGCATATTCTTGGGTGTACAATCAAATTTCAAAAAACAAAAAAGATGCTTTTATTGAAGCAGGAATAAGTTTTGGAAAAACATACAATTTCTGGTTTCCTTTTAGAATTGATTTTATTATCGCAGATAATTCCGCAAAAATCAATCAATACACTACTTTTTCCGAAGAGTATTCAGACCATTACCCTATTCTAGCAAGAATTAATTGGTAAGATTCTATATATTTCTAACTATTTTAAATAGATTTAAGAAACATTTTGACGAAGCTTCAACAGTCAGTTTTCCTCAGGAGCCTAAAAGCCTTTTACCCTGGTAAGCAAGGAATTTCTACTGTTATTATTGAGAAAGAAACATTACCAAGATATAAGACTTATGGGGGTGTACTTGTTAATAGAGGAAGAAGGAATATCCCTTTTGAAATTAGCGAAGTAATTGAACGTAAATTTTTCACTGTTGATGGCTATTTAAATAATAGTAAACTGAAATTTCAGTAATAATTTGCCTTGTTAATTACCAAATGCTCTTTTTACGCATCGACAACAAGTTCTTAATTAATTCAGTATCAAAAAATCTTGTTTATATCATGATAAAAATAATACCCTATACTAAAGTTTCAAGATATCTAAGTTTATACTTTTATTACTTTCTATTGTCTTGATATGACTTTAAAACTCCCTCTACATATTTTAATACTTTAGGAGCACTTTCTAATTCATGAAATGTTCTTAAATCATTTATAATAAGTCTTCTAACAATTAGCCTTTCTGTTTCAAAAATCATGAATAATATCGTACTTTAGCCCCTGCTAAACATACAAGAATGAACGCAGAAAAAAAAGTTGCTTTTTATACTCTAGGATGCAAATTAAACTTTTCAGAAACTTCTACTATTGCTCGTAATTTTGTAAATGAGGGTTTTAAACGTGTTCCTTTTGAAGATACAGCAGATGTATACGTAATAAACACGTGTTCAGTTACTGATAATGCTGATAAACGTTTTAAAACTATTGTAAAAAATGCTTTAAAGAAGAATCATGATGCTTTTTTAATAGCAGTTGGATGTTATGCGCAACTTAAACCTGAAGAATTAGCTGCTGTGGATGGGGTAGATTTAGTCTTAGGAGCCACTGAAAAATTCAACGTTACAAGCTATATAAACGATTTGACTAAAAATACTATCGGAGAAGTTCACTCTTGCGAAATTTCTGAAGCAGACTTCTATGTAGGTTCTTATTCAATTGGAGATAGAACTCGTGCTTTTTTAAAAGTACAAGATGGATGTGATTATAAATGCACCTATTGCACAATCCCCTTAGCAAGAGGGATTTCAAGAAGTGACACTCTAGAAAATGTTATCAATAATGCCAAGGAAATTTCATCTAAAGGAATTAAAGAAATTGTTTTAACAGGAGTAAATATTGGTGATTATGGAAAGGGAGAATTTGGCAATAAGAAACACGAACATACATTCTTAGAGTTGGTAAAAAAATTAGATGAAGTTGAGGGTATTCATCGATTAAGAATTTCATCTATAGAACCCAATTTACTAAAAGACGAAACGGTTGATTTTGTATCAAAATCTAGCTCTTTTGTTCCTCATTTTCACATTCCATTGCAATCTGGAAGTGATGAATTACTTAAGAAAATGAAACGGAGGTACCTCCTTAAAACCTACACAAATCGAGTTGCTAAAATTAAAGAGAAAATGCCAAATGCTTGTATTGGTGTTGATGTTATTGTTGGTTTTCCTGGTGAAACTGAAGAATTATTCTTAGAAACTTACAACTACTTAAATGAAATGGATATTTCATATTTACATGTTTTTACCTACTCTGAAAGACCAAATACTGAAGCAGTAAATTTTGAAGGTATAATACCGAAAAAAATACGGGCAAAACGCAGTAAAATGCTACGAGGTTTATCAGCAAAAAAAAGACGCTCTTTTTATGAAAGTCAACTGGGAAATACTGCAACAGTATTATTTGAAAACGAAAATAAAGAAGGTTTTATAAATGGGTTTACAGAAAACTATGTCAAAGTAAAAACACCATGGAACCCAAAATTAGCAAATACATTAAAAAGTGTTATTCTTACAGAAATTGATCAAGATGGATTGGTAAGGTTTACTTTTGTAGAAAATTAGCAATCAATACTATTTTAAAAAAACTAAAAACTTCTATCATGAATACATCTTTTCGATTTCTCTCGCTACTGAGTGTATTAATAGTTACAATTTTATTTTTTAATGCAATGAATAAGGATGAGATAGACCCTATAACTAGCACACATGAAACTTATAAGATTAAAGCGATAAAGCTCCCTTTAAATTTAAATCTTGCTGGTGAAAAAGTTCCTCTAAAAAAAGCGGATATCCGAGAACGAATGGATAGAGAAATGCTCGTAAATATCTATTGGCAATCGAACGGGTTGCTGCTTATAAAAAGAGCAAATAAATACTTTCCAATTTTAGAACCTTTACTAAAAAAATATGGTTTACCAGACGATTTCAAATTTTTAGCTTTAGCAGAAAGTGCTTTCATTGATGAGACCTCTTCTGCAGGTGCGGCAGGAATTTGGCATTTTATGAAAAATACTGGCAAAGAATACGGTTTAGAGATAAATAAAAATGTAGATGAACGTTACAATATCGAAAAATCTACGAAAGTTGCTGCTGAATACTTAAAAAAAGCTAAAAAACAATTTAATTCTTGGACTTTAGCTGCAGCATCATATAATGCTGGAAGTTTCGGAGTAAGTAAAAGATTAGAGGAGCAGCAAGTAAATAATTACTATGATGCTTTATTACTAGATGAAACAGAAAGATATGTATTTCGAATTATTGCTTTAAAGGAGGTCATTTCTAATCCTAAAAAATATGGTTTTTTTTATGATGCTGAAGATTTATATACTTTACCTAAAACTAGGACTATAAAAGTAGATACTGCTATTTCAAATATTACTCTATTTGCCAAAAAATTTGGAATTACCTACAAAGAATTTAAAATCCATAACCCATGGTTAAGAGAAAATAAATTGAACAATAAAAGTAGGAAATTATATGAAATTAAGATTCCAATTGAATAATTATTCTAGTATATTTTTAACTCTACCAATAAAACCAGTTTCTAATTGAACTTTTATTCCATGAGGATGATTTGCTGATTTTGTTAAAATTTTAGCAACAATACCTTTTGTTAATTGCCCTGTTCTTTGATGTGATTTTTGTACAATTTCAACAATAAAAGCTGTATTTATATTTTTTCGTTGTTTACCATCTATCATCATAATAAGATTTAAAAAAAGATATTAAAAAAAGCCTATCATTTAATGATAAGCTTTTCAATAAAAAATTAACTAGTAATAAATATATTATAATACTCTTACGTTTACTGCGTTTAATCCATTTTTTCCATCTTGTAGGTCAAATTCAACCTCATCGTTTTCACGAATTTCGTCAATTAATCCTGACACATGTACAAAATGTTCTTTGTTTGTTCCTTCTTCAGTAATAAATCCAAATCCTTTAGATTCATTGAAAAATTTTACGGTACCTTTATTCAT
>JAQWIO010000076.1 GCA_029248845.1 Polaribacter sp.
ATCATTGATACTTTCCTCTAAAGCAATCATTGTTTCTGTTCTATTTACTCCAGGAATATCATCAATTCTGTAAATAATATCTTTGGCATCATTGGTTCCTTTCGCTCTTACTTTACAAAAAATATTATATTTACCTGCTGTTACGTATGCTACAGTAACGTTAGGAATTTGTCTTAAATCAGAAATTACATTCTGAGTCATTGAAGTTTTTTCTAAATAAATACCAACATGGGCGATAAAAGAATACCCCATTTTCTCGTAATTTAAGGTAAGCGTAGAACCTTGAATAATACCTTCATCTTCCATCTTTTTTACACGTACGTGAATTGTACCCGCTGATACTAATAATTTTTTTGCAATATCAGTAAATGGTGTTCTTGCATTTTCAATTAAAATGTCTAAGATTTGATGATCAATTTCGTCTAATATAAATTTTTTCATTTTTTGCGTTTTATATAGATAATAAAGCAAATTTATGAATTTAATTTAATTTAATCATAATAAAGCTACTAAATGTTTAAATGTTTTTAACTTCGAAAACGATTTCGGAGTGTCCGATCTTAGAAATTAAACTATTTTCATCTACTTTGTTTAATTTTGAAACAAATTTTCCATCTATAATTTTATCTTCATATTGAAATGAAACATCGTTCATTGGATTGGCATATCTGTGAATGATATCATAGAAAATCTTATCGTTGTTGGGAATGTCAAAATACTGTTCGTAATTAGTATAACTATTTTCATTTGCAATATGATGGATTCCTTGAAAAATTGAAAAGAAAGTATATTTTCTGGATTCTTCTCTAGTATAATCATTAGGATAATGACCGGATTCTATTAATATTGTGTTGTATCCTAATTTTTGAAAATTATCTCCCGTTGCAGTTGGATAAAATTCATCTGTATATCTACCCACACAATTTGGGATGACTTTTTGAAGCATTGAATTCATACTTACAATAATATCCATCGTTTCTATTCTTCCTTTTGTAATTGCTCTGGTAACTTCTTCAGAAGGAGCTAAAAATGATATGGTAGCTGGGTTTTTGGTGCCTTCCACACCAAAAATAGTTCTTTGATCATGAAGGTTAAAACAAAACTGTGGATTGAATTCTTCCAAAACTGCTCGTAAAAGCTGGCTTTCTTTGGCAACTCTATTGACAGCATCTCTATTTAAATCTATGGTATTTGCATTAACTCTTGTATAAGCTTGGGCACCATCAGGATTTAACATTGGTATCAAAACCAATGTACATTCCTCTAATATCTTGGTAATAATAGGTTCTGAAGCATATGTTAAACAGTTTAAAAAATCAAATAATGCTTTTGTTCCTGTACTTTCATTTCCGTGCATTTGAGACCACAACAATATTTTTTTAGCACCATTTCCAATTTTTAATTGCATGATTGGTCTATTTTCTTCTGATGTACCAACCTGAGATACAAGAAACTTAGATTCATGTTTAGGAAATAATTTTTCAAGGTCTCCAAAAGTAACCCACTTACCAAACAAAGAATTTTCTTTCTGCTCTTTGTAAATACTTTGTAAAAATTTTATTGATAAAGAATTCATTTTTCTACTTAAAATTATTTTTCAAAATTACGCCATTTGCAATTGTAATCAAACTAAAAGATTACAAATGTAAAATTGCTTTATTTCACATTTGTAAACCTTTTTAAAAGGGATATATATTACTTTTGTAAACTTTTTGAAAAGAAAAAAACACACTTAGTAATCGTCTAAATATATTTAATTAATATAAATAATTAATAAATTATAAATCAGTATATTATGATACAAAATCATAAGTAATAGTTTAATTAAATTATGCTATTATTTTTATTATACAAACTTATTCTTTGATGTTATTTTTAGATTATTTACATTTGTATAAAACAAATACATTACAATGGTAAACACCTTAAAATTTACTTCAAGACTTAAAAAAGTAATGGATTATCATCAAATAACTGCTTCTATGTTTGCGGATAAAATAGGGGTTCAACGCTCTAGTATTTCTCATATTCTTTCAGGAAGAAACAAACCTAGTTTGGATTTTATTTTAAAAGTGACTTCAGAATTTAGCGATGTTGACATATATTGGTTGCTTCATGGAAATGGTAGTTTTCCAAAAAATACTGAAAATACGTCCGTCTCTACTCCACCAGTATTTGAATCAACATCTAATGATGGGAAAAAAATAGAAAGAATTGTAGTTTTTTATGCAGATGGTACCTTTGAAGAGTATCTAAAATAGGTTTTAAAGTTAGTTAAAGTATCATAAATAATCTATTGTTGATAGTTTTACAATAACTTAGCCATTGCTTCTCTTATAATTTCTGTATTTCTAATTTTATTAACAGTGTTCTTCTTTTTTTGATCTTGAACCATCTTTCTCATTAAATTAATAACAACTTTATCAAAATTAAAGGATTTATACTGAGTTCCTTTTAAAACCATGTCATTTACTAAATTTTGAATAGCTTCTGAATTATTACTTTCAGAAATTTGCTTAAATGCTTTTCGATATAGAGCTTTTGTAGCATCATCTCCTGTTAAAAACATCCCAGAAAGTAAATTTTTTGCAATGAAAGGCAATTCATTTTTATCTTTTTCTTCTATATAAATTCGCGTTAAGGGAGTTGCTAATATTTTTCTAATTTCATCTGGTAATTTTCGAGATCGATCAATTGCCAATTGCTTATCTACATAATACATGGCTATCAAGGCTTTACCGATCACAGAGTATGATTGACTTTCTAATGCTTTTATAAAAATTGGTTTTAATTCAGCATCTGTTAGTTTCCCTAAAGTTTCAATTGCTACAGCCTGCACTAAAGTCTTTTTATCATAATTGGCGATTTCCTTTATTTTTTCAATCGTATTTTTTTTAGAAAACTTATTAATTAAATCTATCTTTTGTAAAGCAAGTATTCTAATTTTATAAGATTGGTCATTCATTGCAGCTGAAACTGCATTAAAAGCCTCCTTTTCTTCTTGCTTTTTAGAAACTTCAATCAGGGCTTCTCTTTTGTGGGAATAGTTTTGAGCATTTTTAAGTTGAAAAATATAATCACTCAATACTTTGTTTTCATTTATCTCACATAAAAGAACGCCGTCTGCATTTACTTGAATTAAAGTGGGTTGCTTAGAATAAGGAAAAGTAAAAGAAGCATCTTTTCCATCAACAAAAACATGGTGTCTTATTTTTTTTCCATCTTCAAAAATGTCAATAGCAAAAGGAAATTTAAAAGCAGTTGAATTTAATTGCAATAGATTTACAGTTACTTTTTTCTGTATGGTATTATAATCATAAGAAACATCTATTTTTGGATGTCCTGAATTAAAATACCACTGGTTAAAAAACCAGTTTAAATCTTTTCCTGTAATATTCTCTAAAATTAATCGTAGTTGATGTACTTCGGCAGTTTTATATTTAAATTCTGTTAAATACGCTTTTAGCCCCTCAAAGAATGCGGAATCACCTATATAATTTCGCAACATATGCAAAACAGTTCCCCCTTTGTTATAACTTACTAAGTCAAACATATCTTCTTTGTCAGCATAGTCAAAACGAACCAAATGTGTATCGTTCTTTTGACCATTCAAATACGCCTCATTAACCTCAAACAAGTGCATGCTTGCATTGGCTTTTCCATATTTATACTCTCTCCACAAATATTCACTATAATTTGCAAAAGATTCATTTAGAGTTAAATTAGACCAACTTTCTGATGTTACTAAATCTCCAAACCAATGATGAAATAACTCATGAGCAATTGTATTTTCTTGACTATTTTCATCTATTAATTGCCCCGGTTTTTGATATGCTTGTTCCCCGTGAATTACTGCTGTTGTATTCTCCATCGCTCCCGAAACATAATCTCTACCTACAATCTGGCTATATTTATCCCAAGGATATTCAACCCCTAATAAATTGGAGAAAAATTCCATCATTTCTGGTGTTAAACCAAAAATATCTTTTGCATAGGGTGCGTATTCTTTTTCAACATAATAATTTATTGGAATATTTTTATATGAATCTTTTATAATTTCATACTCACCTACCCCCATAAAAAATAAATATGGCGCGTGTTTTTGATTCATTTTCCAATAATCTGTTCTGTTTGCACCCTTTGTCGTTTGATTGATTAGTTTTCCATTAGAAAGTGTTACAAACTTATTGGGAACAGTAATATAAATTTCTTGAGTTGTTTTTTGATTTGGTGCATCTATGGTAGGAAACCAACAACTACTTGCCTCTGTTTCTCCTTGAGTCCAAATTTGAGTTGGTTTTTTTTTATCGGAACCATCAGCATTGATAAAATAGAGTCCTTTTGCTTGTTTAATTGCGGCACTTCCTTTTTGCTTTACTTTTTCTGGACGTGCAGTATACTTGATATAAACGGTAAATTCTTCTTCTTTTTTATACTCTTTTGGTAACTTTATATAAATTTTAAAATCATCATAATTATATTCTAATTTTTGATTATTTGAAGAAACTTGTTCAATAATCATTGCTTTTGCATCTAAGGTGAATAGATTTGTTGCATAAAAATGAGCTTTTGCAGTAATCCAAGCTTCACCATTTAATTGCTTCTTAGCAAAATCAAAATCAACTTTTAATTTTGTGTGAACTAAATCATGAATTTTTTCTCTCTCTGGTCTATACGAGTTATAAGTCTGAGAAAAAACCACAAAACGAAACATTAATATCAGTAAGAATAAAAACTTTTGAATCTTCATAAAAATCATTTAAAGGTGTCTCAAAAGTAAGAAATATATATGTTGATGCTGTTAATGACTCGTTAAATTCAAAAAGTAGACTAAAGCAACAAAAAAACTATATTTTTTAAAAAATTATAGCTTTCAGAAAAAATAAAAAATATTTTTATATCAATTAAAAATAGCACTAAATTGTTCTCTATTTAACTTCTCAGTATCAATTTTTACAGTACTCACCATTTCAATAATTTTTGCCGGATTCATCTTATTTCCTAATAACCTTGCAACTCCTACTCCTACTTTTTTTCCATATCCAAATACGATTACCTCATCTATAGAAGCTGGATTTCCTTTATAAAAAATAGTTACATGCAAACCTTTAACCTTCATAGACATTAAATTTTTATACTCTGTATTGTCTTTAAAAATACTTTTAAGTGTTGCTTTTTCATCATCATACATCTCTTCATTTCCTTTTATTGGTAAAGCAACAACACTTATTTTACGAATGCTTTCTAAAGTTAGTTTCACATCCTCTGAAACGTCTTCTGATTTTAATTGTAAAAAACTGGTTGGAACATCTACAGCTATGAACCCTGTTTTTTCTTGACTTTCAACTAAATATTCCTGTAATGTTTTTTCATTTTTACAGGAACAAATCATTAAAAAAAGGAATAAAAGTGAAAATATTTTAGTTGTATTTTTCATCCGGTAGTTATTTTAATAAAAGTAGCTCTAATAAACACTTTAAATATTTCATTATTTATTTTGTGCAAAGGTATCTGCTAATGCAGATATTTTATTGATATCTATAGTACCAGTTAATGAAACGATTACAGCTTCAGAAGCATTGTTTGTTTTTTTACTGAATCCCTTTATAAACATTAAAACCTCTTTTACATAATCTTTACTTTTTGAAGCCTTGACATAAATTTTAACACGAGAATCGTCTTCCTTTATTCGCATTAACTGAGTTAAGTTTTCTTTTTGAATAGAAGTATTCACCATCCCTTCCATTTTGTCTACAACCTTAGAATCATTCGTAGAAAACATTTTAAACTCTTTTAAATCTTGTATCATCTGAAAGACTTTCATTCCTTCATTATCTTCTATTTTTAAATTTTTAAATTTTGAGATTAATTCAAAAGCATCTTTAGTGACCACCACCATATCTACACCTTTCACATCTTCTAAAGAATCAAAATATGACTGTGCATTTGACACCATTGATGACACTATCAATGCAATTAATATTAGTATTTTTTTCATAATTAAAATATTTATGTTGTTTTACTGATTTATTTATTTATTTATTTGTGTATTTTGAAATACATACAAGCTGCTTACTGCTACTTCTCCTTTTTTAAGATTTAATGATAACAATCTTAAGCCTTTACTTATTTGCTCAAACTGTTTTTTTGCTTGATGTCTTTTATATGCTTGATGTCCAATTAATATACTAAACAAAAGTAGTATAGATGCTGCTATAGAAAACCAATTGACGATACTTTTTTTAGATTTCTTAGATTCTAATTCGATTGTTTTTGCAAACGTTTCATTTTTGGTATTGGTAAAATAATTAAAAAGATAGGCATACTCTTGTAAATGGATGGGAACAGTACTTTCTTTAAAATATGTTCTTAAAGTTTTTTCATCCTGCAAAGTAGTTTCTGCTTTTAAATATTTTTCTACTAATTTCTCTATATTAGCTAACTCCATAGTTGTGTTTTTTAATTAGTGCTTCCCGTATTGTTTTTCTAGCCCTAGATAGTGTAACCCTTACTGCTACAGGTTTCATCGCAACCATTTTACATATTTCATCAAAATCATATTGCTCAATATCTCTCAACTGAATAATAGTTTTTTGTTGTAATGGTAGGTTTTCGATCAATAAGTGAACTAAATTTACACTGTCTTGATCCTCTACTTGTTTATCTAATGGTGTTTCTTTTTCTTTATAATTTGTATGAACTAATGTTAAATTACTTGCCTGTTTAGACTTTAAGCGATCATAACAATAATTTTTTGTCATCGTCATTGCAAATGCTTCAATATTGTTATAATCAGAAATTTTCTCTTTACTTTTCCATAATTTAAAAAATAATTCTTGAGTAGCATCTTCAGCTTCCTCTCTTGAAATCAAGAGCCTTTTTGCCAATCTAAAGACCTTGTCTTTAAATGGTAAAACCTTTTTTAAAAAGTCTGATTGATTCATTTTCAGGGGTTTATTTATTTTTACAAACTGATATATAGTACCTTTTTTAAAATAAAGTTTATATATTATAGACGAAGTAAAAGATATGTTGTTACAAATATCTTAAAATTAATACGAATTCTATTTATATTGCGTTTTAATTGGATGCATATATACACTTTTCATGGGAGAACTCACAAGAATATTCTTAGTCACAATCGCATTAACCTTATTTTTTAGTTGTTCAAAAGATGATAATTTAATTCCTAGAGATATAGAAATTCAAGATTTTGTATGGAAAGGTATGAATGCCTATTATCTTTGGCAAGGTTCAAAACCTGACCTAGCAGATGCTCAATTTTCTTCTCAATCTGAATTGAACGATTATTTAAATGGATACAGTAGTCCTGAAGAAGTATTTGGATCATTGCTTTTTCAGCCAGGCGTTATAGATCGATTTTCATGGATTGTAGATGATTATATTGCTCTAGAAAATTCCTTTCAAGGAATTAATTTAACTACAGGAATGGATTTTAGGTTAAATAGGTACAAAAATAATTCTTCAAATGTATACGGATACATCAGATACATCATACCAAATTCTAGTGCAGCAGAAAAATCTTTAGAACGTGGAATGATTTTTAATACTATAAACGGAACTCAACTTACAGATAGTAATTATCAAAGTTTATTATTTAACAGTGAGAGCAATCTAAATGTTGGTTTTGCAGATTTTAATAATGGTAATCCAACCTCAAATGGAAAGACTATTATAGTATCTAAACAACAAGTTGCTGAAAATCCTATTGCCAATTCAAAGGTTTTTACTGAAGGAACTCATAAGATTGGATATGTATTATACAACCAATTTTCTAGTTCTTATGATACTAAACTGAATAGCGTATTTAAATTATTTAATACCCAAAATATAAACGAGTTAATTGTAGATTTAAGATATAATAGTGGAGGTTCTGTGAGAACAGCTACCTATTTAGGTAGTATGATTACTGGACAATTTACTGGGCAGTTATATTCAAAAGAAGTATGGAATAATAAAGTTCAAGGAGCTTCAAGTAACGAAAGGTTTTTTAATTATTTTACAGATGAAATAAAGAAAGAAGATCAAAATGAAAATATTGTTGTTCAAGAACCTATTAATAGTTTACATCTTCCTAAGGTATATTTTATTATTTCCGGGAGTACAGCGTCTGCATCAGAACTGGTCATTAATTCTCTAAGACCGTATATTGATGTAAAAATAATTGGTACCACTACTGAGGGGAAACAAGTAGGTTCTGTTACTTTGTATGATTCTGATAATTTAACCAAAAATGGAACAAATTTAAACCCTAATCATACCTATGCAATACAACCCATTGTTTTAGAAATTTCGAATAAAAACAATCAAAATGAGCCAAATGGTTTTATTCCTGGGGTCACTTTACCAGGAATAGAAATTGAAGAAACACCAGAAAATCTAGGAGTTTTAGGGGAGCGTTCAGACCCAGTATTAGATAGAACTATTCAATATATAACGACAGGTTCTAAAGGAATTTCAAAAAATGTTCCTCTAAAGTTTTCTGAAATTTATAATTCTAAACTGGGAACTCCTGCAGGTAATTCCATGTACTCAGAATTGAAAAAATAGCATAAAATTTACAAAAACGTATTTAAAACTACATTTTGTTAACCTCGCTCTTTATTCAACCTATTGTTTTCTAATCCAAGAGCAATTTCTTTATCCGTTAAAAAATCGGGTCTAAAATCACTCATTAATTCTTCTTTTTTAGATTTTGCATATTCATAACCCGAGTTCCACCATTTACGCATTAAAACTTCATCAAAAATTAAAGAATTTGTGGTTAAGACCGTAGGAGTATAATATAGATTTAACTTAACACCTTTGCTTTTTGCAGCTAACTTACCTATGGTAATATTATGTCTTTCTACATTTGTTAACATAAAATCAAAGACATCGAATAGTAATGAAAAAGGATTTTTTGCAGGCAATCTATTGAATTGAGTAACCTCAGTTTCTAAAATTATGGCATCTATTTCGGTGGCTCCTCTAATAATTGCCTCTCTAATAGGCACCAAAGAACCAAAACCTCCATCAGCATATTGACAATTATTTTTTTCTAACAAACTCATAAAAGGAACATAATTGCAAGAAGCCCATATCCAATCACAAAAATCATCATAAGTACACTCCTCTAAAGTTTTATATTCTATCTGATTTGTTGTTAAATTAGAAACTGTTACGACAACAATTTTATTCTTTACTCTAATTTCATGGAACATTTCATTCGTAATGTGTTTTTTAATTAAAGTTCTTAGGTTTTTACTCTCTCCAAAAGTTTTTCTTCCATTCAAAAAGTTCCAAAAGGTATTTAAATGACGAATACTTATGACTTTTTCTCCATCAATATTCTTTATTTTAAAGGGATTATTACTGAAAATAGTTTTCTGATTTACATTCGTGTACAACTTTTTAAGATCCTCTAATTTTCCTAATGCTAAATGAGAAACCATTAAGCTTCCTGTTGAGGTCCCAACAAAAATATCGTATTCTTTATTTTCATTATTGATCAAATATTGGGCAACTCCTCCTGCAAACGCTCCTTTACTTCCACCCCCTGAAATTACCAATGCTTTTTTCATTATCTTAAAATGATTTGTTTTAATTTAGTTGTATAAAAGTATCAAAAATGAAAAGAATAATTCTATTTGTTTTCGCTTTCTTAATTTTTATTTCTTGCAAGAAAAGTTATCACCCTAGAGAAATCAATTTTATATCTATAAAAGAGTATAAATTAGACAGCACTAGCATTCGTGCAATTCAGATAATTGACAAAGAACATGTTGCTTATGCTAGTGAAAATGGACAAATTGGCTTTTTTGGAAAAGAAGAAAAACCAATACTCATGCCGAAATACAAAGATTCTATAACTCCAAATTTTAGAAGCATCGCATTCAATGGGAATAATTACTTTGTACTTTCTATTGGAAACCCCGCCTTATTATATAAAGTATCTGAAGAAAAAGTAAGCTTGGTATATTCTGAAAATAATGAAAAGGTATTTTATGATTCAATGCATTTTTTTGACGATAATCAACATGGAATTGCGGTAGGAGACCCTACAGAAGATTGTGCTTCTATACTAGTAACCAATAATAGTGGTGAAAATTGGTATAAATTATCTTGTGAAAATTTACCTAAATTTGAGGAGAATGAAGTTTTTTTTGCCGCTAGCAACACCAATATTAAAACAATTGGAAGTACCGTTTGGATTGCTTCAGGAGGTAAAAAAGCACGTATATTAAAATCGGAAGATTATGGCCATTCATGGCAAATTTTTACGACTCCAATTATACAAGGAGACGCATCAAAAGGAATTTATTCTATTGATTTTGCTGATAAAAAAAATGGAATTATCATTGGTGGAGATTATTCAAAACCATCAGAAAATATAGCAAACAAAGCAATTACTAAAGATGGTGGTAAAACCTGGACATTAATTGCTAATAATCAAAACCCTAATTATAAAAGTTGTCTACAATATGTTCCAAACACCAATGGAAAAGAAATTTTTGCTGTTGGTAAAACAGGAGTTTCTTATTCTAACGATGGTGGTTTTTCTTGGAAAGAAGTCTCTAATGATAGTTATTATGCAATTCAATTTGTAGATAGAAATACCGCATGGTTATCTGGAAATAATAAAATTGGAAAGTTAAATTTAAAGTAAAATGAATAAAAATATTTGGTTATTATTTATTGTTTGCCTAGGATTACTCAAATGCACTAATCAATCTAAAGTTAATCAAAGTTTTCATTGTAAAACCTCTCGTTTTGAACAGTTAGAAAAATTAAGAGATGTGAAAAAACTATTTTCAATTGAATTGCCAAAAACATGGAATACAAATTTTTATTACGACACTCTTCAATCTTCAATTTACACTGCAGATACGACAAAACAATTAACAGAAACTTTACTCTTAGACATCACCATCATCAAACAAAACATTAAATTTGACAATGCTTTTAAAATAAAACAACAAGATGATGAACTATCAAAGAACCTTATTAAGGTAAAATCAGAAGAAATAACATTACTAAAGCACACTTCATATTACAGAGTTTCGAGGGGAAAAAAGGGGAAGTATAATTATCACGTAGGCCATTTTTTTATCAAAATAAACGAGCAATATTTTATACATGCAAAAACAGAAGTTTATGGAGATTCATTAATCAATAATAGATTATGTGATGGTATTGAATTAGTAGGTAAAATTAAATTAATTGAACAAAATGATTGATCAAAAACACATAACCAATAGGTTTATAAAATACGTTACCATAGACACAGAGTCAGATCCAAATAATCCTGCTTTTCCGAGTTCAGAAAAGCAATGGAATCTAGCAAAAGTTCTAGTTGAAGAACTGAAACAAATTGGGATGAAAGAGGTAGATTTAGATAAAAATTGTTATATAATGGCAACCTTGCCAAGTAATATTGAGTATCAAGTACCTACAGTTGGTTTTATTGCTCATATGGATACAAGTCCAGATTTTACTGGAGCAAACGTTAAACCTCAAATTATTGAGAATTACCAAGGAAATGATATCGTTCTAAATAAAGATAAAAATATTATTTTATCTCCTGATTATTTTGATGATTTATTGCAATATAAAGGTCAAACGATAATAACTACAGATGGAACAACGCTTCTTGGGGCAGATGATAAAGCGGGTATTACAGAAATCGTTTCTGCCATGGAATATTTAATTCAGCATCCTGAAATTAAACATGGTAAAATAAGAATTTGCTTTACACCTGACGAAGAAGTTGGCAAAGGAGCTCATTTATTTGATGTATCAAAATTTGATGCAGAATGGGCTTACACAATGGATGGGAGCCAAATTGGTGAACTAGAATATGAAAATTTTAATGCTGCTGCAGCTAAAATTACAATTGCTGGTAAAATTGTACATCCAGGGTATGCAAAAGGAAAAATGATAAACTCTTTACTGATTGCAAATGAATTTATTGCAGCGTTACCATCGGATGAAATTCCGGAAAAAACAGAGGCTTATGAAGGTTTTTTTCATTTACATGATGTAAATGGAAATGTAGAAAAAACAATCTTAGAATATATTATCAGAGATCATGACTTTAATCTCTTTGAAAAGAGAAAGAAAATTATTAAAAAAATCGCTACCGATTTTAATGAAAAGTATCTCCAAGAAATCGTTACTGTTACCATTATTGATCAATACTTTAACATGAAAGAAAAAATAACACCTGTTATGCACATTGTAGAAATTGCGGAAGAAGTTATGAAAAATACAGGAATTACACCTTTAATAAAAGCAATAAGAGGGGGTACAGACGGTTCTCAATTATCTTATAAAGGATTGCCTTGTCCTAATATATTCGCTGGTGGACATAATTTTCATGGTCGTTTTGAGTATATACCAGTAGAATCAATGATAAAAGCTACTGAAGTTATTATCGGAATTGTACAAAAAGTTACAAAAAGATCATAAATAAAAAAGCCTTTAGTAAACTAAAGACTTTTTGCAGAATGACCTTAGCCATCTTATAAACATATTATTGAAAAAGCCCCTAATCTTTAACAAAAAATATGATTATACTGCCAAATTTAGTAATATCTTTCAATATTACAAAGAAAAGTTTAACATAATTCAGGTTTCTTTCCTTTTACATTCTTAAAAAAATTATAAAATACTTCAAAATCTTTACTTTTGTTAACTGTAGTATAGTAGGGCTTTGAAATTTTTATTTTCTTATTTTCAAAATCTAATGTAGCCATTACTATAGGAACATTTGCTCCTTTAGCAATATAATAAAAACCAGTTTTCCACTTTTCTACTTTTTTTCTTGTTCCTTCTGGTGAAATACCAAGTTTAAATTCATCTTTAGAATTAAAAACAGTGATAATTGAATCAACTATATTGTTACTTTTATTTCTATTAACAGGTGTTCCTCCTAATTTTCTAAAAAAAACACCAAAAGGAGGGGTAAATAAAGAGCTTTTTCCAATAAAATGAATCATCGTTCCAGAGGCCATTCTAGATAAAATTGCTATCGGAAAATCTATCCAACTTGTATGAGGTGCTGCAATGACAACATACTTTTTTATATCCTGAGGAAAATCATTTTCTAATTTCCAACCTAAAACTGTGAATAAAATAAATCTTGCAATTCTTTTCATAAATTTGTACAAATAGATGTTTATAAAATCTTTCTTTAAAGGTTTTATTCTTATTATTAAAAGTTCTAAATTTATAAACTTAAATCGACATGATGAACGAATTTATTACTTACTTCTTAATTGCATTTGTTTTTGCTTCAATTGGCTTTTACATTGGCAAAATACTAACAAAATTAACTTCAGAGAAGGAGAAGGCAACTCTAGAAGAACGTGCCTCTTCCTTTGAACAATCTAAAAAAAAAATAGATCTTAATTTTGATAAATTACAAAAAGAGCTAAAACTAATTCAGGAGGAGAAAGAAAAATTAAGCATCTTAAATACAAGACAAGAATCTGAGTTATTAAATTTAAATGAAAAATTAAATGAAAATAAAAAGGAAGTAGAAAAGTTACAAGATAAATTTACAAAAGAATTTGAAAACTTAGCAAACAAAATACTAGAAGAAAAATCGACTAAATTTACAAAACAGAATAAGGAAAATATTCAAACGATACTCAACCCTTTAAAAGAGAAGATTGAAAATTTTGAAAAAAAAGTTTCTGAAAACCAGGAAAAGAGCACTGGTATGCACGCTGCATTAAAAGAACAACTAACTCATTTAAAAGATTTGAATAAACAAATGAGTCAAGAAGCTATAAATCTAACAAATGCGTTAAAAGGAGACAACAAAACTCAAGGTGATTGGGGAGAAGCACAACTAGAAATTTTATTAGAAAAAGCAAATTTAATTAAAGACATACACTTTTCTACTCAGGGTGGATATAGAGATGAAGAAGGGCGTTTGAAAAAACCAGATTTTATCATCAACCTTCCAGATAACAGACATTTAATAGTTGATTCTAAAGTCTCCTTAACTGCTTATGAAAATTATTTTAGTGCTGAAAATGAGGATGAAAAAGAAGTGTATTTAAAAAAACATATAGAAAGTATACGCAAGCATTTTAAAGAGCTAGGAGATAAGAAATACGATACTCTTTACGAAATCAACTCTCCTGATTATGTGCTAATGTTTGTACCAATTGAACCCGCATTACTAATTGCATTAAATAAAGCTAATAATTTATACTTAGAAGCTTTGGATAGAAATGTTGTTTTAGTCTCTACCTCTACTCTTTTAGCAACTTTAAGTACAGTTTCATCAATATGGAGACAAGAGAACCAGAAAAAAAATGTTATAGAAATCGCAAAACAAGCAGGGTCTTTGTATGATCAGTTTGTAAATTTAACAAACGATTTGATAAAGGTTGGAAACCAATTAAAAACAGTACAAGGAAGTTATGATACTTCTATGAAAAAACTTACCGGAAGAGGAAACTTAATTAAGAAAGTAGAAAGTATAAAAAAATTAGGTGCAACAACCTCTAAAAATTTAAATCAAAATTTATTAGACAGAGCTATTCAAGATGAATAGATAAGTATGGTGTTGCTATTTTAATATAAACTTATAAAAAAAATAACAAAAAAAGCATCACGAATTAAAGTGATGCTTTTTTGTATTTATACAGGTCTAAAATTAAAACTACATTACAAATAATCTTCTGTTAGACATCATATTTGATACCCGCTCTCCTATTTCATGCAACGCCTCATCATTGTCTGCATTTTGTATAGCTTCATCAATAAATCCTACTACCGCTTCCATATCAGATTCTTTTAATCCACGAGTTGTGATTGCTGGTGTACCAACACGAATACCAGAGGTCACAAAAGGACTTCTATCATCAAAAGGAACCATGTTTTTATTAACCGTAATATCTGCCTTACCTAGGGCAATTTCTGCATCTTTTCCAGAAATATTTTTATTACGTAAATCGATTAACATCACGTGATTGTCTGTACCGCCAGAAATTAGATCATAGCCTTTGTCTACAAATACTTTTGCCATAGCAGCGGCATTTTCTTTCACTTGAATTTGATATTCTAAAAATTCATCTGTCAATGCCTCTCCAAAAGCAATTGCTTTCGCAGCAATAACGTGCTCTAGAGGTCCTCCTTGATTTCCGGGAAAAACAGCAGATTGAAGTAAAGAAGACATTTTCTTTAATTTCCCACTTTTTAAAGTTTCACCAAACGGATTGTCAAAATCTTTCCCCATCATGATCATTCCTCCTCTTGGTCCACGCAATGTTTTGTGTGTGGTAGTGGTTACAATGTGACAGTGAGGTAAAGGATCATTTAAGATCCCTTTGGCAATCATTCCAGATGGATGAGAAATATCGGCCAATAAAACAGCTCCAACACTGTCTGCAATTTGTCTAAAACGTTTGAAGTCGATATCTCTAGAATATGCAGAAGCCCCAGCTATAATTAAATTAGGTTGTTCTTTTGTTGCAGTTGCTTGAATTTTATCATAATCCAAAACTCCTGTTTCTTTTTCTACTCCATAAAAAGATGTTTGATATAATTTACCAGAAAAATTTACTGGAGAACCATGAGTCAAATGCCCACCATGTGATAAATCAAATCCTAAAATTTTATCACCGGGTTTTAAACAAACTGAAAAAACTGCAGTATTTGCTTGAGAACCAGAATGGGGCTGAACGTTTACATATTCTGCACCAAATAATTCTTTTGCTCTATCGATTGCTATTTGCTCAACAATATCAACAATTTCACAACCGCCATAATAACGCTTTCCAGGATATCCTTCGGCATATTTGTTAGTTAAAACAGACCCTTGTGCTCTCATTACTTGATCGCTTACAAAGTTTTCAGAAGCAATTAACTCTAAACCATTTAATTGTCTTTCTTTTTCTTCCTCTATAAGGTCAAAAATTAAATTATCTTGTTGCATGTTTTGTGTATGAATTATATTTTACAAAAATAATAAAAATGATGATTGAATTGAATAAGTTTTATGGATTATTTTCTATTTCTATTAACAATTATAATATCGTAAAAAAAGGAGTGTTAAAAATAAATTATTGATCACTATTCCTTACAAAAATGAAAAAAAATTGCATAGCTTTGATAAAATAAAAAATAAAAAAAATGATAATAACAGCTAATAATCCAAAAAGAAAAACATGGCTAAATATAAGTAAAGATTCAGATTTCCCAATACAGAATATTCCTTTTGGGGTTTTTATCACTAGAGATGATATGATTACTATCGGAAGTAGAATTGGAGATTATGCAATTGATTTAGGAGCCTTTCATCAACTAGGATATTTTGAAGGAATTCCTCTTACAGATGATCTTTTTTTACAAGATAACTTAAATGATTTTATTGCTGATGGAAGAAAGACATGGCGATTAGTCCGTAATAGAATTGCAGAGGTTTTTGACGTTACTAATGGAAAACTCCGTGACAATGCCATTCATAAAGAAAAGATAATTTTTAGAATGGATGAAGTAGAAATGTTATTACCAGTTGCAGTTGGTGATTATACAGATTTTTATGCCAGTAAAGAACATGCCACAAACGTTGGATCTTTGTTTAGAGACCCAGAAAATGCATTATTACCTAATTGGCTTCATGTTCCTATTGGTTATCATGGTAGAAGTTCTTCAATCATACCCTCTGGAACAAAAATAAGAAGGCCTTATGGGCAAACAAAGCCGCCCCAAGGGAGTAATACTCCTGGTTTTGCACCAACAAGACTATTAGATTTTGAACTTGAAATGGCATTTATTACTACAAATGCCAATGTCCTAGGAGATAGAATTCCTATTGAAGAAACTGAAGAATATATTTTTGGATTGGTTCAATTTAATGATTGGTCTGCAAGAGATATTCAAGCATGGGAATATGTCCCATTAGGGCCGTTTTTAGGTAAAAATTTTGCCTCTACAATTTCACCTTGGATTGTAACTCTAGATGCTTTGGAGCCTTTTAAAGTTGACAACCCCAAACAGGTCCATGAGCCACTTTCTTATTTAAAACAAAAAGGTAAAGGAAGTTATGATATACATTTACAAGTAGGTATTCAACCTGAAAATGGAGAAGAAACTGTAGTTGCTAATTCTAATTTTAAATATATGTATTGGACTATGGCACAACAATTAGCGCATCACACCGTAAACGGTTGTCCTGTTGAAGCCGGAGATATGATGGGATCCGGAACAATCTCAGGACCAACAAAAGATAGTTATGGCTCTATGTTAGAATTAACTTGGAGAGGACAAAATCCAATCAAACTAAAAGATGGTTCAACACGAAAGTTTATAAATGATTATGATACTGTAATTATGCGTGCTCACTGTAAAAATGATGAAGTTCGTATAGGCTTTGGTGAATGTACAGGTAAAATACTTCCTGCTATAGAGTAATTCTGGATTCAGTGACGACTATTGTTAATCGGTAAATTAATCACATGAATGCGTTTAATTTTTGTATTAAATTGATGTTAATTAAGTGTTTATCTGCATTGATTTTAAAAAAATTGCCATAAATTTGTTACTTATAATAACTTTATTAAGACTGAATCTAATATAAATCATTAAAAGGGTTAATATACGTAATGAATGATCGAATAAAATACATAGAAAAAGAGATTTCTCAATTAAGAAATCAATTGCAAAATCATACGCTTTACAGAAATTTAAAAACGATCGATGACATTAAAACCTTCATGGAAAATCACGTATTTGCCGTATGGGATTTTATGTCTCTTTTAAAAAACCTTCAATTAAATTTTACAACAGTTCAAACACCTTGGACCCCTCCAAAAAATCCAATTTTATCAAGGTTTATAAATGAAATAGTTCACGGAGAAGAAAGTGATGTTAATGAATTAGGAATTCCCAAAAGTCATTTCGAAATGTATTTGGATGCCATGTTACAAGTTGATGCGACAATGGATAAAATCAATTCCTTTATACAACTTATTGAGTTAGGTAACTCAGTTGAATATTCATTAAACCAAATAAATATAGACAGAAAAGTAGCTGATTTTGTAAAATTTTCTTTTTCAATAATTGATACTAATAAGCCTCATCTTGTCGCTTCTGCATTTACATTTGGTAGAGAAGACGTCATTCCAGATATGTTCATCGAAATTATTAAAAATTCTGATTCTGAAAATAACCAGTACAATAAACTCACCTATTATTTAGAAAGACATGTTGAAATAGATGGAGATGAACACGGTCCACTATCACTTCAAATGATCTCAGAATTATGCGGAAATAATAACCAAAAATGGAGAGAAACTCTTACTGTTGCAAAACAATGTCTTGAGAAAAGAATTGCTCTTTGGGATGCAATTAATGATCTGATTTCAAAAGAAAAATTATCGCCTCATAACTCGTTTAAAAATTAATTGAATACACCCTTAAATAAATCTTTTTTTGAGTGAGGTTAAAATTTTAAATATTGCTTACGTGCATATATCACTAACAAAAAAGCTCAAGTTTTTAACTTGAGCTTTTTTGTTAATATAAGAATAAGAAATTATGGTCTAAATGAAATCTTACGCATACGTAAGTTTTCTGGCGTCACTTCTAAATATTCATCTACTTTTATATATTCCATACATTCTTCTAAAGAAAAATCTGTTTTGGGTGCTATCTTCATAGCATCATCTGTTCCAGATTTTCGCATATTTGTTAATTGCTTCCCTTTAATTAGGTTCACCCCCATATCAGAGTCCTTATTATTTTCACCAACAACTTGTCCAATATAAATTTCTTCATTAATATCTATAAAAAAACGTCCTCTATCTTGTAATCTGTCAATAGCATAAGCTGTTGCCTTTCCAGCAGCAGAGGAAACAATAGCTCCTTTAATATCCTCAGAGAAATCACCTTTATAAGGTCCGTATTCACTAAATCTATGATTGATAATTGCAGTCCCTGCAGTAGCTGTCAAAATCTTATTACGCAAACCAATTAACCCTCTTGACGGAATTGTAAATTCTAAATGTTGTAAATCTCCTTTTGGTTCCATTACTAACAAATCTCCCTTACGCAAAGAAACTAAATTAATTGCCTTAGAAGCTACATCTTCTGGTACATCTATCGACAACGTTTCATAAGGTTCAGATTTTACCCCATCGATATCCTTTATAATTACCTGCGGTCTTCCTACTTGTAATTCATAACCTTCTCTACGCATGGTTTCAATTAATACTGACAAATGAAGCACTCCACGTCCGAAAACATTAAACTTATCTTCACTATCTGTAGTGTCTACACGCAAAGCTAGGTTTTTTTCCATTTCTTTAAACAATCTATCACGTAAATGACGAGAGGTTACAAATTTCCCTTCTTTACCAAAGAAAGGTGAATTATTAATGGTGAACAACATACTCATTGTTGGTTGATCTACCTCAATTCTTGGCAATGCTTCTGGATTGTCTATATCTGCAATGGTATCTCCAATTTCAAAACCTTCTAAACCAGTAACTGCACAGATATCTCCACTTCTAACTTTATCAGTTTTAGCTTTACCCATTCCCTCAAAAACATGTAATTCTTTAATTCTTACTTTTTTAGTAGAACCATCAGCTTTACATAACATGTAGTCTTTACCTTCTTGTAAATCTCCTCTAAAAACACGTCCAATAGCAATACGTCCTGTAAAAGCGGAAAAATCTAATGATGTTATTTGCATCTGAGGAGAACCTTCTCTATATGGCGCCTCCGGAATAGATTCTATAACTGCATCTAACAAATCTAAGATATTATCTTTAGGATCTTGCCAGTCTGTTGACATCCAACCATTTTTTGCTGATCCATAAATTGTTGTAAAATCTAATTGCTCTTCTGTAGCGTCTAGAGCAAACATTAAATCAAATACTTTTTCATGAACTAAATCTGGAGTACAGTTTTCTTTGTCTACTTTATTTACAACTACAATTGGAATTAACCCTAACTCTAAAGCCTTACCAAGAACGAAACGGGTTTGAGGCATTGGACCTTCAAAAGCATCAACTAATAACAAAACACCATCAGCCATTTTTAAAACACGTTCTACTTCTCCACCAAAATCGGCGTGACCAGGAGTGTCAATCACATTAATTTTTACACCTTTATAGTTTACAGAAACATTTTTAGAAAGAATAGTAATTCCTCTTTCTCTTTCTAAGTCATTATTATCTAATAATAAATCAGTACGTTCTTTACGATCGTCTAATATTTTAGCTTGATCTATAATTTTATCTACTAAAGTTGTTTTACCGTGATCTACGTGGGCAATAATTGCGATATTTCTTATTGATTGCATCTGTAATTTCTTAAATTTCGTGCAAAAGTAATTGTTTATATATGATTTATAGCAATTATAGTATGTTTTTTTGATTTTACAAGAGATTATCGATTGCTAGAAAGTTTGTAAAAAGATTTATCAACGATTTAAATAGGAGTCTATTTTTAGATTTTTTTTATACAGATTAATATTAAAAAAAGAGGACTTATCGACATCTCAAAATATAAGTTTTAACAACAACCTTAAAAGATAAGAATTATCTATTCTTTAAAATCCTCTTGAAATGCCGATGGTAAAATATCGGGTATCAATTTTATTAAAAGTGGAAGTAGCAGAGCTCCCCCTGGCAACAAGAAGACAGCCAAGGAAGGGATTGCTTTACAAATATCTAACAATTGTATTTTAATCTTTTCTTTTTCTTCTTCTGATAAATTAGAGTGTGTCGCTTTTTTTATCAAGAAAACAGCTTCTTTACTTTGTTTCAATTCTAAGGCAAGTCTTCGCTTATTTTTATGAAGTAACGTTTTTATTTCTTCTATGCTATTCATTATAATTTTCTTCGCTTTCTCTCTGTCTTTAAAAGATTCAATTCTCTGCTAGTTTGGCCTACTACAGAAGTATTTTCTTCTGCTCTTCTGATTAAATAAGGCATCACATCTCTTACAGGACCGAAAGGTAAATATTTTGCTACATTATACCCCTGACTGGATAAATTATAGCTAATATGATCACTCATGCCAAATAATTGACCAAACCAAAGACGATTGTCATTCTCTTTGATATTGAATTTTTTAGCCAGATCCATCACTAAATAGGAACTTTCTTCATTATGAGTACCTGCAAAAAGTGCCATCTTTGGATGCTTCATCATATATGTAATTGCAGCATTATAATTATCATCTGTGGCCTGTTTATCTTTACAAATTGGAGATGGATACCCTTTTTCTGCGGCTCTTTCTCGCTCTTTCTCCATGTAAGCCCCTCTCACAACCTTTATTCCTATATGAAAATCTTTTTCCTTTGCTTTTTGATGTAATGCTTTCAGATAGTCCATTCTATCATGTCTGTACATCTGCAAAGTGTTAAAAACAATGGGTTTTTCTTTATTATAAACTTCCATTAATTCTTCAATTAACTCATCAGCTGATTTCTGCATCCAACTTTCTTCAGCATCAATTAACAAAGGGACATTTTTTTTTACGGCAATTTTACATACAGTATGAAAACGAACAATAACTCTATTCCACTCCTCTTGTTCTTCATTCGTTAATATTTTACCTTCGGATACTTTTTGATATAAACCGAAACGACCAAATCCTGAGGGTTTAAAAACAGCATACGGTATTGATTTTTTTTCTTCACAAAAATTAATAATTCTTAAAAATTTTTCTAAAGCGCCATCAAAACTTATTTCTTCGTCTTTGCCTTCTACAGAATAATCTAAAACACTATGTACATGTCCTTTTTTGTACATATTGTCTATCACTGGCCTACAATCATCCTCTGTAACACCTCCACAGAAATGATCAAAGACTGTTGAGCGAATTAAGCCTTCTATAGGCAAGTTAGCTTTTAAGGCAAAATTAGTAACTGCACTACCAATTCTAACCATTGGCTGGTTTTGTATCATTCGAAAGAGGAAATATGCACGCTCTAATTGAGAATCAGATTTTAAAGAAAAAGCAACTTCTGTGTTATCAAAGAGTTTCATAGGCTAGAGGAATTTAATATTAAACAAATATAACTATTGAATGCTAATAATTAAATATTTTATTTTTAATTTGCACACTCAATATAATACATATGAAATCTATTCAAGCAGAAACGTATCCTGTTCATTTTCAAGGTATAGCATATAAAAAAATTTCTGATTTAATTAAGACTAAAGACTATTCCAACCTCTTTGTTTTGGTTGATGAAAATACTTTTGAGCATTGTTATCCTAAATTTATAAAAAATTTAGATACGCAAAAGAGAATCGAAGTCATAGAAATTAAATCTGGTGAAATTAATAAAAATATAGAGACTTGTATTGAAGTGTGGAATGCTATTACTGAATTAGGAGGTGATAGAAAAAGTTTACTAATTACTTTAGGGGGTGGAGTTATCACTGACCTGGGCGGTTTTGTTGCCTCCTGTTTTAAACGTGGAATAGATTTTGTAAATATTCCAACAACATTATTATCTATGGTTGATGCCTCAGTTGGTGGAAAAACAGGGGTAGATTTGGGTGTTTTAAAAAATCAGATTGGATTGTTTGCAAATCCTGAAATGGTTATCGTTGATACTGATTATTTAACAACTGTTTCAGATAGAGAAATAAAGTCTGGCACTGCAGAAATCATTAAATATGGTATTACTTATGATGTTAAACTTTTTAATGAAATAGGACATAATAAGGTGCTAAAAATTAACGATTTAATATTTAGATCTATAGAGATAAAAAACAATGTTGTTCTAAAAGATCCCAAAGAACAAAATATTCGTAAAATTCTAAATTTCGGGCATACTTTAGGTCACGCTATTGAATCTTTTTACTTAGAATCTGATGACAAAGAAAGTCTCACACATGGTGAAGCAATAGCTATTGGTATGGTTTGTGAAAGTTAT
>JAQWIO010000103.1 GCA_029248845.1 Polaribacter sp.
ACTTGCTGGAACAAAAGAATCTCCGGGAGAAACAATTATCTACGAAGGAAGAAAATTTAAATCTTACAGAGGAATGGGTTCTGTAGAAGCCATGAAGCAAGGTTCTAAAGATAGATATTTTCAAGATGTAGAAGCAGATATAAAAAAATTAGTACCTGAAGGTATTGTAGGACGTGTTCCTTATAAAGGAGATTTAGATGAAAGTATTCATCAATTTATAGGTGGTTTAAGAGCAGGAATGGGCTATTGTGGAGCAAAAGACATAGCAACATTAAAGGAAACAGGGCAGTTTATAAGAATTACCACTAGTGGAATTAATGAAAGCCATCCTCATGATGTAGCAATTACTAAAGAAGCTCCCAACTATAGTAGAAGATAATCCTATTTTTAAATGACAAAAAAATATACCGATTGATTTTCTTCGGTATATTTTTGTTTATGGATGGTACTTATTTACTGTAAGTCAATTTTAGAATTACTTCCTTCTAATAAATGAATGTAGTCTTTTATTTCAAATACCTTATCTCTAAAATGTGATGTTCTATTTTTAGCTTGACTTTGTCTGGTAATACTTCTAGCAAAACGTCTAATTTCATTTTTGTTTGTTAGAATAATTCCAGGAACTGAAACACTTTTACCAGAATCATCTTTGGCAACCATCGTAAAATAAGAAGAATTACAATGTTTTTTCTCTCCGGTTCTAATATTTTCAGATTCTACTCTTAAGCCCACAACCATAGAGGTTCTTCCTGTAAAATTAATGGAGGCTTTCATGGTTACGAGTTCTCCAACCTCAATAGGATGTAAAAAATCAACTTTGTTTACAGAAGCTGTTACACAGTAATTTCCAGAATGTTTGGAAGCACAAGCAAATGCAATTTGGTCCATTAAATTTAGAATATGACCTCCGTGAATTTTTCCGCTAAAATTAGAGTTAGACGGGAGCATTAACTCAGTAATCGATATTTGTGAGTCTTTGATGTATTTCATTATATTTTAAAACAAGTTTTATTATAAAATTAATTTAATAATATTTTTAGTGTACTTCACTACTTTTTTTTGTAGTTTTAGATGTCAAAATTAAGCATTATTATTATTATTTTAACTCTACGATTATGAAAAAACACTACTTTTTTAAAGTATTATTACTGATGATTCCGTTTTCGGCATTTTTATTAATGTCTAATTCTGGAGGAGTAACAGGAGCGTATTCTGGTTCTCCTGGTGATGGAGGTTCTTCTTGTACAGCTTGTCATTCTGGCAGTGCAAATCTTGGAGCTTCCGTATCAATTTCAACAAATATACCCTCAGATGGTTATGATTTAGATACAGACTATACAATAACAGTAAATTCAACTTCATCTTCTTCAAAACTAGGATTTCAACTAATTGCAGAAAATAGTTCTAATACAAAAGTTGGTTCTTTTATTGCTGGTTCTGGAACTAGAGTGAGTGGACAAAGAATTACACATTCTACTCCTTCAACTTCCGGCGATTGGTCTTTTACTTGGAAATCGCCAGCAACAAATGAAGGAAATGTTACTTTCTACACAGCAGTTAATGCTACAAATGATAATGAAGGGACTTCCGGAGACCAAGTAGTTCTAGCGAATACGTCTGTTGGAGTCTTAGGAATTTCAGAAGCAAAACAGTTACATTTTGATATGTTTCCAAATCCGGCTTCAGAAAACCTAACCATTCAATTGCCTTCTGGTTCAGAAAATGCCTCTATTACGTTTTATGACTATACAGGCAAAATAGCATTCACTCAAAATATATCGCAAACAAATAATAGAGTGAACCTTCAACACTTAAGTTCTGGCATTTATATTGTTAAAGTAATTTCTGATGATAAAATTGGAAGTCAAAAATTCGTAAAAAAATAATCATATTTAACTATAAAATGGTAAAAACCCTTTGTATTTATAGTAAAGGGTTTTTTTTATGCTCATTTTAAAGTAAATTTGTCCAAGTTCAAAATAAATAAAAATGAATTATATTCTATTTGACGGAGATACTAGAAATGCGTTGCTCCCCTTTACATACACAAAACCCGTTGCTGATATTAGAATAGGAATTTTAACCATTAGAGAAAAGTGGGAAAAGTATTTAAGTTTAACCACTACAACTATTACAGAGGAATATTTAGAAGAAAAATACCCAATGGTAGAAATGGAGGCAAATATCTTGATAAATGCTTCTTTTTGCCCGACAAAAAGTTTGGTTAAAAAAGTGAAAAAACTCTCAAAAAATGAAGCTATTTTTAAGGGAGAGGATCTGATCGCCTTTTATACATCAGATTCTCAAGAGAAGGTAAATTTTGATGATTATAGGCAAATTGAGTTTGATGAAGAACTTCTTCAAATAAAAAATACTTGGGATATTTTTTCATTAAATGACAAAGCTATTCAAGAAGATTTCGACTTAATTACCGAAGGAAGAAAGTCACAACCCATACCCGAAGGAACAAGATATCTTGGCAAGGAGAATATTTTTATAGAAGAAGGTGCAGAAATTGTTTTTGCCACTCTAAATGCTTCTTCAGGACCAATTTACATAGGAAAAGATGCCGAAATAATGGAAGGTTCTGTTGTAAGAGGTCCTTTTGCAATGTGTGAACATTCGGTATTAAAATTAAATACTAAAATTTATGGAGCAACCACATTGGGACCTTATTGTAAGGTAGGGGGTGAGGTCAATAATTCAGTTTTAATGGGATATTCTAATAAAGGTCACGATGGGTTTCTTGGGAATTCTGTCATTGGAGAATGGTGTAATTTAGGAGCAGATACTAACAATTCTAATCTTAAAAATAATTATGCAGAAGTAAAATTATGGGATTATGAAACTGGACGTTTTACTAAAACTGGATTGCAATTTTGTGGTTTAATAATGGGAGATCATTCGAAATGTGGCATTAATACTATGTTTAATACTGGTACACTAGTGGGAGTGAGTGTCAATATTTATGGAAGTGGATTTCCAAGAAATTTTATTCCTTCTTTTAGTTGGGGAGGGGCTTCAGGATTTACGGAATACAAAACGAATAAAGTTTTTGAAGTAGCTGAGGTGGTTATGAAACGTAGAAATATAGTTTTTGATGAAAAAGATCAAAAAATATTAGCTCACGTTTTTGAAGAAACAAAAAAGTATAGAAATTACTAGGATCCCATCAATACAAAATTGAATTCATTAATAGGGTTCAAACTTTAATTAAGTTTTAATAGGCATCTACATCGATTATAAAACGAATGGGTCTGAAGACACTGACAGCTTCAAAAGTATTCTTGATTTTTTGAAGTTGTTTTTTAGTATGAGCCAAACTTTTTTTAGGTGGAATTTTAATCACAATATTTTTAATATACTGGTTTCTAATTCTAGAGACTGCTGGAGCAGTTGGGCCTAAAACATACTCTCCAAAAGAGTTTTGCAATGCTTTTGTTAACCAATTAACACCAGTATCAACTCTGTTATAGTCTTTGTGCTTTAAAGTGATTTTTATCAATCGATAATAAGGAGGGTACTTATATTGCCATCTTTCTTGTAACTGTTCTTTATACATTTCTCCAAAATTAGTTATAGAAACTTGTTGCAATATTTGATGATAAGGATTGTATGTTTGAATGGCTACATTACCCTGTTTTTTACTTCTTCCAGCTCTCCCTGAAACTTGAACCATCATTTGATATGCGCGCTCATGTGCTCTAAAATCTGGAAAATT
>JAQWIO010000080.1 GCA_029248845.1 Polaribacter sp.
ATTTTCTAAACCTTTTTAAAAAAAAAATTAAATTAATTCTTAACTAAATCATTTTTAACAACTTAACAAATGACTTTTTTACTATCCTGAAAAGAATGAATCTTTAAAAGACTGTCAAACAAAAATTATCGAGTAAATAGATCATGTATAATAAAAGGTAAATAATGGTAATAAGCATTGCTTTGGATTGGTTCTCTGAAAAAAAAATTTAATCTGACTGGAGGTTGTTGGTTGATTATAATGTGACCTCATTAGTATAAAATCGATTAAACAAAGGTCATATGGTGTGACATGAGAATATAAAACAAGGATTATAAAGCTTGTGATACCGGCTAATAATGCTAAATCTTTCTTCTCAAATGAACAAAATTAAAGAAACAACAATGTTAATTCTAATTTAATACATATATATATTGTGTGAAAAATTGTTTTCAATATCTTTGCATGCTTAAAACATATGGAATTAAATGATTAAAATTACTTTACCTGACGGAAGTATTAAGGAGTTTGCTGAAAATAGCACTGCGATAGATGTTGCAAAAAGCATTAGTGAGGGATTGGCAAGAAACGTCATATCTGCAACATTTAACGAAACTACTATTGAAACCACTACTCCACTAACTACAGACGGTTCTTTGGTGCTTCATACTTTTAATGATGCAAGTGGTAAAAAAGCTTTTTGGCATTCCTCGGCGCATGTTTTAGCAGAAGCTATTTTAACTTTTCACCCTAATGCAAAGCTTACAATTGGCCCAGCTATTGAAAACGGATTTTATTATGACATTGATTTAGGTGAGGAAACTATTTCTGAAAAGGATTTTAAAGATATTGAAAATAAGTTTTTAGAAATTGCTCGTGGAAAACATGAATTTAAAATTCGTGAAGTATCTAAAGCTGACGCATTGTCTTTGTACAAAAAAGAAAACAACCCTTATAAAGTTGAATTGATCGAAAATCTAACTGATGGGGATATTACGTTTTGTGATCACAATACTTTTACTGACCTGTGTAGAGGAGGACATATACCTAACACGGGAATCATAAAAGCAATCAAAATAATGAATGTTGCTGGTGCTTATTGGCGAGGCGATGAAAGTAACAACCAATTAACTCGTATCTATGGAATTTCTTTTCCAAAACAAAAAATGCTCAATGAGTATTTAGAAGTTTTGGAAGAAGCAAAAAAAAGAGATCATAGAAAATTAGGTAAAGAGTTGGAATTATTTACCTTCTCTCAAAAAGTTGGCGCAGGATTGCCTTTATGGTTACCTAAAGGCGCTGCACTAAGAGGGCGACTGCAAGAGTTTTTAGAGAAAGCTCAAAAGAAGGCAGGTTATGAAATGGTGATGACACCGCATATTGGTCAAAAAGAATTGTATGTCACTTCTGGACATTATGAAAAGTATGGAGAAGATAGTTTTCAAGCAATTAAAACGCCTAAAATGGATGAGGAGTTTTTACTCAAGCCAATGAATTGCCCGCATCACTGTGAAATTTATAATTTCAAACCACACTCCTACAAAGATTTACCAAAGCGTTACACTGAATTTGGAACAGTATATAGATATGAACAAAGTGGAGAATTGCACGGATTAACTCGTGTCAGGGGATTTACACAAGATGATGCTCATATTTTTTGTACCCCAGAACAATTAGATCAGGAATTTAAAGACGTAATAGATTTGGTTTTATACGTTTTTGGATCTTTAGGTTTTGAGGATTTTACTGCTCAAGTATCTATTAGAGACAAAAACAGCCCAGAGAAATATATAGGGGACTCTGAAACTTGGGAAATAGCTGAAAATGCTATTATCAATGCAGCAACAGATAAAAACTTAGATTTTGTAATTGAAGAAGGTGAAGCTGCTTTTTATGGTCCTAAATTAGACTTTATGGTGAAGGATGCTATAGGAAGAAGTTGGCAGCTTGGAACCATTCAAGTTGATTATAATCTACCAAAACGTTTCGATTTAACCTATAAAGGAGCAGATAATAAATTACACAGACCTGTAATGATTCATAGAGCACCTTTTGGTTCTATGGAGCGGTTTATTGCAGTATTGCTTGAACACACAGGGGGAAACTTTCCTCTTTGGCTAACTCCAGATCAAGTTATCTTATTGCCAATCAGTGATAAATATCAAAAATATTCAGAAAAAGTTTTAGAATCGTTAGAAAATTCCGAAATTCGCGCTCTGATAGATAACCGAAGTGAGAAAACAGGTAGGAAGATTAGAGACGCTGAAGTTAGTAAAACACCATTTATGATTATTGTTGGTGAAAAAGAAGAAATAGATGGTACAGTATCTGTAAGAAAACATGGTGAAGGAGATATCGGCACATTTACCATTGAAGAATTTATTTCTTTAATTAAAACAGAAGAAAGTAAAACATTAAAACTTTTTTAATTAAATTAGACAGATTTCTAATAAGAGTTAAAAATCAGAAAAAATCATAAGTTAAACTTTAAATTTACAAGTCATAGCAATACGTAGAAGTAGGTCAAGAAGACCGTTAAGAGTAATCAAAGAAGATCAACATAGGATTAATGAGAAAATAAAATATGTTGACGAAGTTCGTTTAGTAGGCGAAAATGTAGAGATTGGAGTTTATTCTTTGGGTAAAGCTAAAGAATTAGCCATAGAACAGGAATTAGATTTGGTAGAAATTTCGCCAAAAGCAAAACCGCCTGTTTGTAAAATTATTGATTACAAGAAATTCTTGTATGAGCAGAAGAAGCGTGAAAAAACTTTAAAGTCAAAAGCAACAAAAGTGACTATTAAAGAAATACGTTTTGGACCTCAAACAGATGAGCATGATTACGAATTTAAAAAGAAACATGCTGTTAAATTTTTACAAGATGGAGCCAAACTAAAAGCATTTGTGTTTTTCAAAGGACGTTCTATCATTTTTAAAGAACAAGGACAAATATTATTATTAAAATTAGCGCAAGAGCTAGAAGAATATGGTAAAGTGGAGCAATTACCAAGATTAGAAGGTAAACGTATGATTATGTTTATTGCCCCAAAAAAAGTTAAATAATCTTATAAGCAAGATAAAAACGAAGGAGAGATGCCTAAAATGAAAACCAAATCTAGCGCCAAAAAA
>JAQWIO010000119.1 GCA_029248845.1 Polaribacter sp.
AAATTAAAAAGTTGGAAAAGTTTTCTAGGGATGTATGCAGGTGAACATGCCGCAGGAACCGAATTTATGATTGGCCCTTTGTTTTTAACTGCTGGGGTGAGTGCGTTTGATTTAATTGTTGGATTGTTATTAGGGAATTTATTAGCCGTATTGAGTTGGCGTTATTTAACAGCCAAAATTGCTGTTAAAAACAGATTGACCCTGTATTATCAATTGGAGAAAATTTGCGGTAAGAAATTAGTTATTGGCTATAATTTGGCCAATGGAATTTTGTTCTGTTTTTTAGCAGGATCAATGATTACGGTATCTGCAACGGCGGTAGGAATTCCGTTTGATATGCCCATGCCCAAATTAACCGATACCGTGCCTAATGGAGTTACATGGGTTATCATTGTAATTCTTATTGGAGCCGTTATTTCATTGATTGCTTCTAAAGGGTATGATACCGTATCTAAAGCAGCCAACTGGATGTCGCCATTAATTGTTTTGGCATTTTTGGCGTGTGGAATTGTTGCGTTAAATCAATTAGGGGTAGCCAGTCTATCAGATTTTTGGAATATTTGGGGAGAAGGTTCAGAGCCATTTCCTGGACAGATAAAATATACTTTTTGGCATGTGGTTATTTGGTCTTGGTTTGCTAATGCTGCCATGCATATTGGAATGTCTGACCTTTCGGTATTTCGATTTGCAAAAAAGGAAAGTTCTGGTTGGACAGCCGCTGCAGGTATGTATGTTGGTCATTATATGGCTTGGATTGCAGCAGCTTTATTATATGCTGTATATTTAAAATCTCCTGAAGCACTCAACTTTTTATCAAACGGAGAAGCACCACCTGTTGCTCCTGGACCTTTAGCATATAATGCTATTGGTATGTTCGGTATTATCGCTGTTGTGTTGGCAGGATGGACCACAGCAAATCCAACGATTTATAGAGCAGGGTTGGCGTTTCAGGCTATTATGCCAAAAACATCCACTTTTTGGGTAACTATTATTGCTGGGACCATTGCGACTGTTGCAGGTTTGTTCCCAGCATTTGCAATGAAATTATTAGGTTTTGTAGCCTTATACGGATTTATTTTAGCACCCTTCGGAGCCATCATCGTATTTGAACATTTCTTCCACAAAAAAGCGGGGATCATAAAAAATTATGCAGAAGAAGCAAATTTATCCTTTAATATATCCGTTTTTTGGGCGTGGGCTATTAGTTTTGGGTTGTTTTATTTCATTTCTCTTCAATATGACGTTTTTTTATCATTTGTAACATTGCCAGCTTGGTTATTGTGTGGAGTACTTTTTTTAATTATTAGTAAAGTTTATCAAAAAAAAATAAGCTAATTTTAAAAAAAAATAAGAAATTTTCAAGATCTTATACCTTTTGAACCAACAAAGAGAAAGAAAAGAAATAAACAGATGAATTTTTTTTGCAATATGTATAAACTCTTTTTTCAAATGATTTATTTTATGCCGAATTGACTTAATTTAAAAGACCATTATAAGGTTTGTGAAATCTTTTTATTTACAATTTTTAAACCATTAAAAATGGGATTTACTATGTATTAATACCTCAAGCATTACTTCAATAAAAATAGTGATTTCAAAATTTACTTTTAAGTGGTTTATGATAGATAAAGTTTTTCGATGTTTTTCGGGGCAGCGAAAAGCAGGCGGAGCATAAGCATTTCTAGCCTGCCTACCGGCAGCTATGGTGTACCCACATCTTTGATGAGCTTAGTTCCTTCTATTATACTTATTGACCTAGGCACATTACTATTTTAATCAATATGTAAAATATCGTCTCCATCTGTTCCAATCCATAAATTTCCTTCGTTGTCTCGATTAATTATTCGAACAATATTGATTTTATCTAGCTTCAATTTATCTGCAAGGAAATCAGAAATCGTAGACCTCTCTAAATCTAGTAACAATAAACCCGAACCACAAATGCCAATTAAGAATTTTTCTTTACTGAAGGAGGTAATTTTGTGTATGTAATTCAGAGCAGACTTATGAGCCAAGACATCCTCCAAATGATTTTTTTCTTGATGTTTTGTAAAAAAAACCGTTAGCGGTTCCAATCCAGATATTTCCCTTGGTGTCCTCATAAAGAGCATTGATAATATTTGAAGGTATAGAAGTTTTATCATTCGGATTATGTCTAAAATCAACTTCATTGATTTTATGTTTTTTTTGGGTTCTATTTGTGGACTATTAAAAATAATCTCTTCCTTTTTTCTGCTAATTTTATTTCTTATAAAGAATCGCACGCCAATAGAAAAATATCTACCCACGTGCTATTCTTAAACCTAATCAATCTTTTAGAATTGTCTAGGTCGCCTTAATTAACATCCCCCATAATTAAGATTTGCTATTAAATATTTTTTGTTTTAGTGATTTTTGTAACTCCAATTTTTGTTTTTTATTGGTTGCAACTTGCCATATAGCTGATTCTATATTAGGATTTTGTCTTACTCCTTGAAAAACCATTCGAATGTATTTTGCATTGTGTGGTTTTCCATTTCTATTATAAATTTTTCGTTCAGACAAGATTTTTAAAACCTCCTCAGTATAATGACTTCGGAAAAGTGCTTTTAATTTTTTTTGTTCTAATTCTGTAATCATAGTAATTGTTATTTGACATTATGATAATTGTTGTTATATTGTTGTTATATTGTTGTCGTTTTGTACAAGTACAAGGTATGTAAATTAATTTACAAAATAATAAGAAATGGAAAATAAATTTACAAGCATAAAGAATAGAGTTGTAGAAATTGCTGAAAATCAAGACATTAGTAAAGAAGATTTTTTTAGTAGTATAGGAATGACTTCGGCTAATTTTAGAGGAAAAGCCAAAGAAACACCCTTAAATTCTAATGCAATCGTAAATATAATTACCAAATATCCTAGTACAGATCTGTATTGGTTGTTGACGGGCAGGTCTAAAAATACTTTTTTAGAGGCACATAATATTGTGAATGAGTCAACAACACCATATAAAACACATTGTAAGTATTGTGATGAACATGGTTTGTTCGAAGTATTTCAAGAACAAATAAGTGATTTAAAAAAGGATAAAGAAGACTTAAAACAATTGTTAGGA
>JAQWIO010000131.1 GCA_029248845.1 Polaribacter sp.
AAATGTTCAGAAATGATAAAAGGAATTTTTTTAAACCATTTTAAATATAAACTAAAAACCCCAAAAGGGAATGTTTGATTTAGGTGAACAATATCTATAGGTCCAGCTTTTTGTATTAAAATTTTAAAAGCTTTTAGAAAATAATATATTTTTTTCAGCGGATTTTTAAAGTGTTTAAGATAAGCTATGTGAGTTTCTACACCATTCATGACCTTACTAATATATTCAACATTATTTTCACTTTGTTTATCAGTAACAATATGAACAACGGTTATTTTATGATTTATAGAAACTGCCTCTGCATGGCGTTGAATAAAATCTCCATTATTTGTTAAAACTTTAGATGGATACCAACCACATATAAATAAAACGTTAAGTTTGTGACTCAAGAAATTTTGTTTTGTTAATACAAATATAACGCAGAATAGCCTTTTTTTTAGTATTAATATTTTATATTTTTAACCTATGGATATACAACACATCTTTTTTGATTTAGATCATACTTTATGGGATTTTGAAAAGAATTCAGATTTAACTTTTAAAAAAGTGTTTAAAATGAATAATCTTCTTGTAGATTTAAATTTATTTTTAGAGGTTTATAAACCTCTAAACTTTGAGTATTGGAAACTATATCGAGACGAAAAAGTAACGAAAAGTGAGTTGCGGTATGGTCGTCTAAAAAAAACTTTTGATGCAATTAACTTCACTATTTCTGATGATTTGATTCATTTAATTGCTGACCAGTATATAGAGTATCTAGCTGATTTCAATCACCTATTTGATGGTGCCATAGAAATTTTAGACTATTTGAATCAAAAGTATACCCTACATATCATTACCAATGGTTTTGAAGAAATTCAAACCAAAAAAATGATAAATTCGAAGATTTATCATTATTTTGATACAATAATAACTTCAGAATCTGTTGGAGTAAAAAAACCAAATCCGAAAGTTTTTAACTATGCGTTAGAACAAGCCAATGCTAAAAAAGAGCACTCAATTATGATTGGAGATAATGTGGAAGCCGATATAAGAGGAGCTCTAAAAGTTGGGATGAAAGTGATTCATTGTAATTTTGAAAAATCTATCATTCGTTCAAAAGAATTCGTTTCAATTACTTTTCTTACAGGAATAAAACAGTATCTTTGATTATGTACATTTTAATCTTGCCCTTTATTGAATGATAATTAAAAAGATACTTCCATTTATTGCTAGCTTTTTTATTCTATTTTCTTGTACAGGTAATCTAGATTTTTCTCAAATAGAAGATTATAGAGCTACTCCTGAGTATACAGGGTCATTAATCTCTTTTACACTTTTACCATTTAATTTTTTTAATCAAACTACAGGTAATCAGAAATTTAAATTAATAGAAAAATCATCATTTGGTTTATCAGAGAGAGGGCTATTGGCAGATGCATTAGTTAAAATTGATTTTAATGCTGAAATAATAAATGAGTTCAACAATGATTTTACAATTCAACTTAATTTTTTAGATGCTAACAATATACCAACATATAGTTTTCAAGATATAATTGTAAGTGCTTCTGATACTAACTTTGATTTTTTCGAGACAGTGGAAGTAAATAATAATCCTAAAATTAAAAATACAGTCAGGTTTGAAGCAATTGTTACAATAAATAATCCCCTGACAGTTCTAGATCCCTCAGATTTATCAACAGAGTTTAAATTTAAATCCTCCCTAAAACTTTATTTTTGATTCAGACTTATAAAATTAAAATAGCATTATTTTTCCTGATTTTTTTTGTAATTCGTAACAATTTTAGTCAAAACAAACAAGTATTATACAATTTTGCAGAGTTGCCTCAAACACTATTATTGAACCCTGGATCTGAGACAAATTATAAATTTCACATAGGGGTTCCCTTATTATCTGGGGTTTCAACAAAATTTGGGACTTCAAATTTTGTAATATCAGACTTGTTTTTAGATGATAATATCTCTATAAATGATAAAGTTTCTGAGGTATTAAAAAATGTAAGTACTAAAGATTACGCAGAATCAAATCTTCAAGTTGAAGTTTTTAATGCAGGTTTCAAATTAAATAATAATAATTATTTTAGTTTTGGTTTTTATGAAGAATTCAATGGTATTATATATGCGCCGAAAGATATATTAACACTAATTTCTGAAGGAAATTCTGCATATTTAAATAAAAGTTTTAGTTTGTCTCAAATGTCATATAAAGTTGATTTCTTGGGTGTATTGCATTTTGGACTAACAAGAAAAGTGAGTAAAAAGTTAACATATGGAGGTAGGTTAAAAATTTATTCTTCGGCTTTAAATATTGAAAGTTTTAATAATTCAGGAACTTTTACCACAGTTAATGGGTCTAATACTATGTATACTCAATATTTAGATAATATTAATATAGAATCAAGAACTTCGGGCTTGTATAAAGACGATGAATTTGTAAAAAGTTTTAAATCGTATCTAGATAATACTTTCTTTGGTTCTAATTTAGGAGTTGGATTTGACATTGGCTTTACATATCATGTATCGGATCAAATTGAATTTACTGGAAGCATAATAGATGTAGGATTTATCAATCACAAAAAAGATGTTTCAACATTATCTGTCAAAGGAGATTATGTTTTTGAAGGAGTCACATTTGAATATGATCCGTTAAATCCAACAGATTATGGAGTAGATCTTGAACAAGATTTCAGAAAGAATTTACCTTTGGTAGAAAAGGATCATTCTTACATTTCCTGGAGACCAACAAAATTAAATACTTCTTTTAGATATCGTTTTGGAGAAAGAAGAAGTAAATATTGTTATGACAATACCTTTAAAGATTTTTATAGAAATGCTGTAGGATTTCAATTATTTTCTTCGGTGAGACTTTTAACTCCCCAGTATGCGCTAACCGGCTTTTTTGAAAGTTCACTAACAGATACATTTCATACAAAAGTCACTTACACCATAGATAATTATTCATTTCATAATATTGGAATAGGGCTTTCTTCTCAAATAGGAATAGTAAATTTTTATGGAATGATTGATAATGTTCTCCAATTAGACGATATTGGATCATCAAATAGCCTTTCTGTTCAATTTGGCATTAACCTTATAATTTAATTAATTTGATGAAAAAAAAACTATTCAGCCTACTGTTTTTTTTAGCACTATTTGCTCATAGTCAAAATGATAAAATTAATAATTACCAATATATAATTGTAGCAGATAAATTTGATTATTTAAAAACTTCAGATCAGTATCAAACCAGTTCATTAACTAAATTCTTATTAATGAAGAAAGGATTTAATGTATTTTTAAGTACAGAAAATCTTCCAAAAGCACTACTTCAAAATAGGTGTTTGGCTCTAACAGCTTCAGTTAGTGATGATTCGGGTATTTTTACAGTGAAAAATAGGATAGAACTAAAAGATTGTTTTGGAACTCTTTTGTATTCTTCAAAATTTGGAAAGAGTAAGGAAAAGGAATACAAAAA
>JAQWIO010000135.1 GCA_029248845.1 Polaribacter sp.
GATAGAAGCTACGTATACCATCCCGTTTTTGGTGCATGCGCCTATGGAAGTACCAAATGCTACTGCTTGGTTTAAAGAAGATGAAATTGAAGTTTGGGCACCGGTTCAAGATCCGCAAACTGCAAGAGCAGAATTGGCTCACTTTTTTGATATACCGGAAGAGAATATTAGTATCAATGTTACTTTTTTAGGCGGTGGTTTTGGGCGAAAATCTAAATCTGATTTTGTGGTAGAAGCGGCTGCTTTATCAAAAAAAATAAAGGCACCTGTTCAAGTGGTTTGGACGCGTGAAGATGACATACAACATAGTTTTTATCATGCAACAATTGTGCAGTATTTAAAAGGTTCTTTAAGTAATGATGGCAAAGTTACGGGTTGGTTGCAACGTGTGGCGGTTCCGTCAATTATTTCTAGTTTTAAACCTTTGTCAGATTATGCATCTGGTTTTGAACTTGGGCAAGGTTTTACAAACAATCCTTATGCATTAGACAATTTTAGATTAGAAAATACCAAAGCAGAATCACATTTAAGAATTGGGTGGATGCGATCTGTAGTTCATATTCATAGTGGATTTGGTAATAATTCTTTTGTAGATGAATTGGCTAATGCAGCCAATATAGATCCTCTTCAATTTCATTTAGATTTAATCGGAAAAGACCGAATTATTCAAGGAAAATCTAAATTTCCATACAATACAAAAAGAATGAAAGAAGTGTTGAAAAATACAGCACAAAAAGCTAATTGGGGAATAGAATTACCTGAAAGTCACGGTATTGGAATTGCTCTTCATTATAGTTTTTATAGTTATGTATCAACTGCAGTTGAGGTTTCTGTGAAAAATGGTAAAGTAAAAATTGAAAATATATGGACAACCATAGATTGTGGGTTGTCTCTAAATAAAGACAATATTAAAAATCAATTAGAAGGTGCTGCCATTTTTGGAATGTCTCTTGCCTTATATGGGAAAGTTTCTGCAAAAAACGGAGCAGTAGAGCAACATAATTTCTATGACTACCCAATGACAAGAATGAAAGATGCACCTAAAATTCATATTGATATTATAGATAAAATGGATGAACCACCAACAGGTGTTGGTGAACCAGGTGTTCCTGTAATAGCCCCTGCAATTTGCAATGCCATTTTTAATGCCACAGGGATACGTTATAGAACGTTACCTCTGATTGATGAGGGCTTGGTGTAAAATAGTTTTATGACAGAACCCTTATGAAATGTGTTTTTACAAAAAAAATCCTGCTAATAAGCAGGATTTAAATATTTATCTATAACTGATACTCACTCAAAGGCTTTGGGAAATCCTCGGGGTTTGCAGCTAAATGATATCTTGGATCGTCAATTGCTTCTTCAATTATATCTTTAAAAATGGGGCTTGCTTTGTATAGTAAAACTTTACAATCTTCACTTAAATGTTTTAGTGTAATTTTTTTATTTGCAGCTTGGTATTTTTCAACCAAAGCAAAGATGGCTTCAATTGCAGAGTGATCAGAAATACGAGCTTCTATAAAATCAATTTCTACACTTTCTGGATCATTTTTTATGTCAAATTTTTCATTAAAGGTAGAGATGCTTCCAAAGAACAAAGGACCCCAGATTTCGTATATTTTGGTTCCATCTTCTTTGAAACGTTTTCTTGCCCTGATTCTTCTGGCATTTTCCCAAGCAAATACTAATGCACTTACTATGACTCCAGAAATAACAGCAATTGCCAGATCAAAAATTACAGTTAGTGCAGACACTAAAATTAATACAAAAATATCTGTTTTAGGTATTTTATTCAAGATTCTAAAACTAGACCAGGCAAAGGTGCCAATAACTACCATAAACATTACACCTACTAGTGCAGCGATAGGAACTTGTTCGATATAAGAAGATGCAAAAAGGATAAACATTAATAGCATTACTGCAGCAGTAATTCCAGATAGACGACCGCGGCCACCACCTTTTATATTAATGATAGATTGCCCAATCATGGCACAACCCCCCATTCCACCAAACAAACCTGTAAGAATATTTGCACTCCCTTGAGCAACACATTCTTTATTGGAATTTCCACGAGTTTCTGTTAAATCATCAATTAAATTTAAGGTCATTAAAGATTCAATTAAACCAATAGCGGCAAGAATTAGTGCGTAAGGAAAAATAAATTGTAGGGTTTTGAAATTTAAAGGAATGTTATAAAATGTTTCTAAAACAGGAATAGGAAAACCTCCTTTTAAACCTTCGCCACCTCCATCTTTAATAAAAGATCCAACTGTTGCCACCTCTAAATTTGAAAAAATTACAATTCCACTAACTACCAATATAGCAGCAAGTGCCTCTGGTAACTTTTTTGTTGCTCTTATTTTTGGTAAACTCCACATAATTAGCATAGTTAATCCTACTAAACCTAACATGTACGCTAAAGAAGTTCCTTCTAACCAAACTTTTTCTTCACCAACAGTTTGTTTAAACATTCCTAATTGAGATAAGAAAATTACAATTGCTAAACCATTAACAAACCCCATCATTACAGGATGTGGTATTAATCTCACAAATTTTCCAAGTTTAAAAAGACCCGCTAAAACTTGTATAATTCCCATCAAAATTACGGTTAAAAAAAGGTAATATAAACCAAGATTCTCATCAGAATTACCCATGGCATTTCCTTCAGAAACTAAAGAAACCATCACAACTGCAAGGGCCCCAGTTGCTCCTGATATCATGCCTGGTCTTCCTCCAAAAATGGAGGTAATCAAGCCCACCATAAAAGCGGCATAGAGACCTACAAGAGGATCAACACCTGCGACAAAGGCAAATGCCACTGCTTCAGGAACTAATGCTAGTGCAACAGTAATACCTGATAACACGTCATTTCTTATATTTTTAACCCGTTTGGTAATAAATTCAGTCATAATTTGAATGCTTTTTACAAGTCGGCAAAGATAGAAGGTTTTTTTGAATATTACCCTTCTCTATAAGTATCATAAACTAATTTAATATTGGCGTATGAATTTTTTAAAGCTTCATTAGTCGCTTTCTTATTTTTGAAGATAACCTTAGTAATTCCCTCTTCAATTTGTGGAACTAATTCTCTTTCGTAATCAGACGTCATTAAGAACCAATGAGTTTGTTTTAACATAAAACCCTTTTGGTTATAAATATGGTATGTTGTTGTTAAAGGTTTTATAATTTTTAAGTTAAAAATTCCGCATTCTTCTTCAACTTCTCTTATAGCAGCGGTTTCGATACTTTCATTTTTTTCAATCCATCCTTTAGGTAAATCCCAAATATTATTTCTATATATAAGTAATACTTCTTTTTTAGGATTTAAAACCAATCCACCAGCTGCAGAAATTATTTTAAAATTTTTAAAAAAAAGTTCTTTAGATCGTTCTAAATTATCACAGAATATGAGGACACCATTAACAGAATTAGAGGTGAGTTTTTTTAAAATTTCGGAAACAATCAAGTTTTTAAACAAGTAAACGTGGTACTTATTTTCTTTAGGCAGAGAATCTGTTAAAATAATTGGTTTGTCGTTTACAAAAACTTTATACATTTGCCATATGATATTAAACAAAGATACAGCAAAAAAAACAGCTGAACTTTTACTGCAAATAAAAGCTATAAAATTAAGTCCCAATGACCCATTTACTTGGGCTTCTGGTTGGAATTCTCCAATATATTGCGATAATAGAATTACATTATCTTATCCTGCCGTTAGAGTTTTTTTAAAAGAAGAAATTGCTAAAATAGTAGAGCAACAGCATGGCAAGCCAGATGTTATCGCTGGCGTAGCTACAGGTGCAATTGCCATTGGTATTTTAGTTGCTCAAGAATTGGGAGTGCCTTTTATATATGTGAGACCAGAACCTAAAAAGCATGGTCGAAAAAATCAAATTGAAGGATATTTAGAAAGCGGCCAAAAGATTGTTGTGATTGAAGATTTAATCAGCACAGGAAATAGTAGCTTAAATGCAGTAGAGGCTTTAAAAGAGGCTGGCGCTGTTGTAAAGGGGATGGTGGCAATTTTTTCATACGGATTTGATGTAGCAACTAAGAATTTTCAAGATAAAAATATTGGACTTACCACTTTAAGTAGTTATGAAAATCTTTTAGAACAAGCTTTAGATAGTAATTATATATCTGACAAAGAGTTGGTTACATTGAGTGATTGGAGAAGAAATCCGAGTGAGTGGAGACAATAAAAATAAGAACTATGAACATTGAAGGAACGAAAGTAACGACGCAAAAATCTGCAAAAGAAATTTATACTTTTTTTACAGAATTATTAAATTTTGAAAACTTAATGCCTGAAAATATTCAAAAATTTGAAGTTGATGGAGATTCTTTTGTTTTTGCACTCAAAGGCATGCCAGAAATTAGATTAGTTCTTAAAGAAAAAATAGAATATTCAACTATTGTTTTGGGTGCTGCAAGTAGTAAGTTGCCTTTCACATTGGCTGCTAATATTGAGGAAGTGTCAGAAAATTCTAGTACAGTTCAATTACAATTTGATGGTGATTTTAATCCGATGATGACAATGATGATTAAAAAACCACTATCAAAATTTGTAGACACGCTTACTGATAATATAGCCTTACTTTAAAGAAAAGAAACTTCTTTTATTCCGAATTCTTTAGTAGAGCTGTCCTCTACTTTAATTTGAAGTTTTCCGTCATTAGAAATTCCTGAAATTATTCCTATGAAAATATCACCATTATTATTCTTAAACATCGAAGGTATGTTTTTTTTGTACAAAACATTTAAGTAATTTTCTTCTAAAAGTTTAAACTTTTGAAGTTCTAATAAATTTATTTTCTTTTGGAGTTCAATCAAAATATCTTTTAATAATTTGTCTAAATCGAACTCAATTGAAGTTTCTAATTTTAACGAAGTAGCATTGTTAATGAATTCTGGAAATTTTTCTTGATTAACATTCAGTCCAATTCCAACAATAGCGTTTTTTATATTTTTTCCAGAAAAAGTGTTTTCGATAAGAATCCCACAAATTTTTTTGTTTGCTGACAGAATGTCGTTAGGCCATTTTATATGAATTTTAAATAAATTTTTAGCTAATAATACATCATAAATAGCTTGGGAAATAGCGAAGTTTAAATATTTTTGATGAATTATTTTTAAATTTTTAAATGATATAAACACACTGAATGTAAGGTTTTTATGTGGTTCAGAATTCCAGTTTTTTTCTAGTTGACCTCTTCCTTTTGTTTGATTTGTTGTAACTACAACAGTAAAATTTCTTGGGGTAGAATTTTGCAGCAAATTCTTTAAAAAAGAATTTGTAGAATCGGTGGCATTAAGTTTGATTATTTCCAATTGTTAAATAAAGTGTAAAGTACTGTAATTATAAGCAAAATACTCGCAAAAAAATAATAACTTTGCATTAAATTAGAAAAAAGTTAATGACAAAAAAACAAGTAAGTACAGATGATTTAATTGCTTTAATCATTAAAGGGATTGACGACATTAAAGGAGAGCATATTCAATTATTAGACTTACGAGATATAGAGAATACTGTTTGCGATTATTTTATAATTTGTTCTGGTAATTCAAATACACAAGTTAATGCAATTTCTGGTTCTATTCAAAAAATAGTTAGTAAAGAACTAAAAGACAAACCCTGGCACATAGAAGGCCAAACAAACTCAGAATGGGTTTTAATGGATTATGTTAACGTAGTTGTTCATATTTTTCAGAAACATGTTCGCGAGTATTATGATATAGAAAGTCTTTGGGGTGACGCAAAGATCACAGAGATAAATCCAGTTTAATTTTTTATTTTAAAAATAAATGAATAATTCAAAAAAAGATACTAATTCTAATATGCCTAAATTTAAGTTTAATTCGTATTGGATATATGCCGTAATATTTCTTATAATCATGGCATTTCAGTTTTTTGGTAGTGGTGATTTAGCAACTAAAAGTATTTCTAAAAATGAGTTTAATGAGATTTTAAGAGAGAATGATATCTCTAAAATTGTAATACTAAATAATAATTTAGCTCAAATTTTCATTAAAGAAGAAGCTCAAAATAAAGACCGTTATAAAAAGATGATAAATTCTGCTTTTTATTCTAAGGGGTCTTCTTTATTTGAGTATAATTTTGGAGATCTTCAAAATTTTGAAAATAATATTGAGAATTTAAGGCAGTTAAGTAATTTAGACTTTGATTTAAAAAATGAAAATAGAACTAGTTTTTTAGATACTATTCTAGGTTTTTTACCTTTCATTATTTTAATTGCAGTTTGGTTATTTTTTATGCGAAGAATGTCAGGTGGAGGTACTGGCGCTGGAGGTCAAATTTTTAGTATTGGTAAATCAAAAGCTAAACTGTTTGATAAAGATACAAAAGTAAAAACTACTTTTGAAAATGTTGCTGGTTTAGAAGGAGCAAAAGAAGAAGTTCAAGAAATTGTAGATTTTTTAAAAAACCCAGCAAAATATACATCTTTAGGGGGTAAAATACCAAAAGGAGCGTTATTAGTTGGCCCTCCTGGAACTGGTAAAACATTGTTAGCAAAAGCTGTTGCGGGTGAAGCAGATGTTCCTTTTTTCTCTTTATCAGGATCTGATTTTGTAGAAATGTTTGTTGGTGTAGGTGCCTCTCGTGTAAGAGACTTGTTTAAGCAGGCTGCTCAAAAGTCACCCTCAATTATTTTTATTGATGAAATTGATGCCATCGGAAGAGCTCGTGGAAAAAATAACATGACGGGTGGAAATGATGAACGCGAAAACACCTTAAACCAGTTATTAACAGAAATGGATGGTTTTGGAACAGATACCAATGTTATTGTTATAGCAGCGACCAATAGAGCAGATGTTTTAGACAATGCACTAATGCGTGCAGGTAGATTTGATAGGCAAATTTATGTAGATCTTCCTAATATTAATGAAAGAGAAGAAATTTTTGAAGTACATATAAAACCGCTAAAATTAGCAAATGACGTTAAAATTGATTTTTTAGCTCAGCAAACTCCTGGTTTTTCTGGAGCAGATATTGCAAACATGTGTAATGAATCTGCATTAATTGCTGCAAGGAATGGAAAAAAAGCAATTCATCATCAAGACTTTTTAGATGCTGTAGATAGAATAGTCGGTGGTTTAGAAAAGAAAAATAAAGTTATTACACCAAAAGAAAAAGAAGTTATTGCTTTCCATGAAGCAGGGCATGCAACTATTAGTTGGATGTTAGAACATGCTGCTCCGCTAGTTAAGGTAACTATCGTTCCAAGGGGACAATCTCTGGGTGCTGCTTGGTACTTGCCAGCAGAAAGAATGATTGTACAAACAGAACAAATGTTAGACGAAATGTGTGCGACTCTTGGAGGAAGAGCTGCTGAAAAAATTATATTTAACAAAATTTCTACAGGCGCTTTGAGTGATTTGGAAAAAGTAACTAAACAAGCTAGAGCAATGGTTACTGTATACGGTTTAAATGAAGAAGTTGGTAATCTTACCTACTATGATTCTTCTGGGAATGATTCTTTTGTAAAACCTTACAGTGAAGAAACTGCAAAGAAAATAGATAAGGAAATTTCTAAAATGATTGAAGCACAATATGAAAGAGCTATTGAATTGTTAGGGAAGAATAAAGACAAATTAACAGTTTTAGCTGAGTTACTATTGGAAAAGGAAGTGATTTTTAAAGATGACTTGCTAAAAATATTTGGAAAAAGGCCTTTTGATGAAACCAATGAAAAAATAATTAAAGAAAAAGAAAATACATCTTCAGAAAAAAATAGTGTTGAGGAATAATTTAATATCTTTAATTAAATGAGTTTTTTAAAAAAAATATTTAATCTTTCTGTTAAAGAAGATTCTAATAAACTTGAAAATCAAGAAGAAAATCTTTCTATAGACGAAGTATTTGTTCATAATTTTGTTTCAAAAGGAGGGATGTTTCTGTATTGTACAAACAAAACAGAACTTACAAATAGCTTAGATAACATATTAAAAGAAAACAATTGGAGTCAAGTCTCTCTTTTAAATAATAGTTTATCTTCTTTTTTTAAAAAAAAAGAAATAGATTTTGTAGGATTTAATGAAAATATTCCGGTTTTTTCACTTTGCGAACATTTAATTATAGATAATGGCAGTATATTATTTTCTTCAAATCAATTAAAAAGTACAAAATTATCTGAAATGCCCCAAAACTTTATAGTTTACGCTACTACAAGTCAGATGGTTAAATCTATGGGGCAAGCTTTAACGGGTATTAAAAAACGTTACAAAGAAAATCTTCCAACAAATATATCTGCCATAAAAAACTATACTGTTAATAAAAATGAGGATAATCTCCTAAACATAGGAAACACTAACTCAAAAAACTTATATTTGCTGCTATTAGAAGATTTATAATATGAGCAACCTTTTAAGAAGAATTCTTTCCGGCCTTGTGTATGTTTTATTATTTTTATTTGCCATTCTTTTTTCAAAAGAATCATACATTGTTTTAACTTCTCTATTTGGCTTATTAACTATTTGGGAATTCTCTAAGATTATAAAATTTAAAGGTTTAATAGGCTATGTTTTTTTTTGCTTAACATTATTTTTAATGTTGAAAAGACCCCAAAGTTATGCTGTTGTTGTAATTTTAATAATTACTATTATTTCTTCTCTATTTCTTATTTATTCTTTGTTTTTTAAAAAAGAAATTACTTTTCTTAACGAAAGGTCTAAGTTGGGCTTATTAATTAGGTATCTTATTTTTCCTATGACTTTTTTAATCCTTTTACCCATTTATAAAGGATCATACAATCCAAATTTAATAATTTCTCTTCTAATTTTAATTTGGGTCAATGATAGCTTTGCTTTCTTTGTTGGGAAAAATTTTGGGAAAAGAAAATTATTTGTTTCAGTTTCACCAAAAAAAACACAAGAAGGATTTATAGGTGGTTTGCTGTTTTCATTAATATCTGCCTTTATTATTAGTAAGTTTAATACCAATTTTACGACTCTAAACTGGTTGATTATAGCTGTAATAATTAGTGTAATTGGAACTCTTGGAGATCTAGTAGAATCTAAATTTAAAAGACAAGCCAATATTAAAGATAGTGGAGCTATTATGCCAGGTCATGGTGGAATGCTAGATAGGTTGGATAGTTTGTTTTTTGCAGCTCCATTTGTATATTTGTTTATTAATTTTATAATTTAAGTATGATTCGTTTCCACAAAGAAGGATATAAAATAATTTTTATTGCATTAATAGTGTCTATTGGTGGTATTTTATTACTAGAAAAATTAATTGAAATTCCTTGGTTGGTTAAAACCATACAAATTTTAATTATTGGCTTTTTAATAATTATTTTGCAATTCTTTAGAAATCCAAAAAGAAAAGTTACTCCTAATGATAACGCACTTGTTGCTCCCGTAGATGGTAAAGTTGTGGTTATTGAAGAAGTTGAAGAACCAGAATATTTTAAAGACAAAAGATTACAAGTATCAATTTTCATGTCACCAATTAACGTGCACGTTACTCGGTATGCTATGAGTGGAATTGTAAAGTATAGTAAATACCATCCTGGAAAATATTTAGTTGCATGGCACCCTAAAGCGTCTACAGAAAATGAAAGAACAACAATAGTAATACACAATAATTCTTTTGGAGATGTGTTGTATAGACAAATTGCTGGTGCTTTAGCAAAAAGAATAGTGAACTATGCAAAAGAGGGAGATAATACCCTACAAGGTGCTGATGCCGGTTTTATAAAATTTGGATCTAGAGTAGATTTGTTCCTTCCTCTCGGAACAAAATTAAATGTATCTCTAGGAGATAAAGTTAAAGGAGGAATTCAAGTAATTGCACAAAAATAGTTTTATGAAATCTCATCTAGACACTCAGTTTAATGATGCTTTCTATAAAATTTCTACATTAAGAAAAGCGCTAGCTCCAGACATAATGCTAAAATTTTATGCGTATAATAAACAAGCAAATTTTGGAAATAATTTTTCTATTAAAAGTGCCGGGAATGTTCGAAGTGCATTCAAGTTTAATGCTTGGATGCAATTAAAAGGAATGCCACCTGAGGAAGCCAAAAAAGAATATATTAAATTAGCAAATACAATTTTAAATATTAAAAAATAATCTTATGAAAAGAGTAATCGTTTTATCATTATTATTTGTAATTATAGGCTTTTCCGAATGTAAATCAGAAAAAAAAACTGATTCTAAAGATGAAATCAAAGTTGAAGTTGAAAAAAGTCGTGCAGCTTTTTCTTTAGAAAAAGCAAAAAATGAAATTAATTTTATAGCATATAAAACTTCAGAAAAAGTTCCCGTTGGTGGACAGTTTAAAAAGGTAAATATTATTTCAGGAGGTGAAGGAAATACGATTAAAGAAGCTATAAATAATACTGAGTTTTCAATACCAATAAGCAGTCTTTTTACAAAAAATTCAAGTAGAGATTATAAAATTAAAAAGTTCTTTTTTGGAATTATGGACAATACAAAGCTATTATCAGGAAAACTTATAATTGAAAATGATTCTATCGGTTATGCCAATATAAAGATGAACGGAATTACAGAAAAAGTTCCTTTTGAATTTCGTGTTGAAGCGAATACTTTCTACCTAAATGGTAAAATGAACGTTACTAAGTGGAATGCTTTAGAAGCTTTAAACTCTCTAAACTTGGTTTGCAAAGAACTTCACAGAGGAGCTGATGGAGTATCCAAAACCTGGAGTGAAGTTACTTTAAATATCGTGTCGACTTTTTAATTTTTAGAAATCAATAGCAAATTTATATATTCAAGATCTTATTTTAGATTATGAAGAGCTTTTGATAGGGTTGAAAATTCAAAAGAAAAATTAGTGTTCTTTTCGATTTTTTTTACTGAAATTCTTGATCCTTCTAAAAGAATAACAGCCATTTTTCCAAATAAAAATCGTAATAAAAAACTAGGAATCCCAATCCCTAAATAAGGCCTTTTAAAACTTTTAGCCAAAGCTTTGGAGAAACTCTTATTTGTATGATGCTCGGGAGCTACTGCATTAAAAATTCCTATTAACTCTTCTTCTACTGATTTAATATATAGATTGCATAAGTCATCAATATGAATCCATGGCATGTATTGTTTACCTGAACCCAAAGGTGAAATTATAGGAGTTTTCATTTTAGTCAATGCTCCACCTTTTGCAGATAAAACAATACCAGTTCTTAAAATTGTTACGGGGATATTCTTTTTCGAAAATTGAGTTGCAGCTTGTTCCCATTTTTGGCAAACATAAGCCAGGAAATCAGTACCAACTTTGTCTGTTTCTTCAAAAACTACTTCAGAGGTTGTTGTACCATAATAACCAATTCCAGAAGCAGAAATAAAACCCTTTAGATTAATTTTTAAAGTATTAATTTTTTCAAAAAGTAAGTTAGCAGACTCAACCCTGCTGTCAATAATTTGGTATTTTCTTTTTGTTTTCCAGCGTTTTTCAGCAATTCCAGCACCTGCTAGATGGATTATGTAATCTGTATTTTGAAGCGCTTGATCATCAATATAATTCGATGAAATATCCCACTTAAACTCATGTTCTTTTTTTGGAGATCTACTTAAAACGATAACATCATGATTTTTATCAATCAATATTTGTTTTAGCCTTTTTCCAATCAAACCGGTTCCTCCTGTTATTAAAATTCGTGCCATACTGTAAAAATAAAGAACTATAATAGATACAATGATAGATTACAATAGATAATACTTATAAGATTATTAATTTCTAATTTGATAATTTAAAAATAAAAATTATTTTATCCTCTTTGTTTCATTACAAGGACTGATAATTGACCCATATATTAAAGCTTTGTTAATTTTTTTTTAGGCATTTAATTAAGCCGTATTTTTATAGTGATGAAAAAAAATAAAAGAAAAGGTTTTGTTTTTAAAACCTATGAAGTAGAAAATCAATCTCCGTTCGAAAAATTATTTGAAATTTTCAAAGAATTAATAACACATACATCTGGAGATTTTGACGAAGCTATAGATTGGTTACGTTCTTTAGATAAAGAATATAAGTTGACAGACGATAATTATACCATTGATGATTTTATTGAAGACTTAAAGAAGAAAGGCTTCATAAAAGAAGAAATAACTGCAGATGGTTTAAATGGAACTAAAATTACTCCTAAAACTGAACGTGCCATCAGACAACAGGCGTTAAATCATATTTTTGGATCTATAAAAAGGAGCGGTGTTGGAAATCATAAAAGTAAATCTCCAGGTATTGGAGATGAACATACAGGAGATTTTAGAGGCTATCAGTTCGGTGATTCTTTAGATAAAGTTTCTATTACAGAAAGTATTAGAAACGCACAAATTAACAATGGAATTGATAAATTTAATCTAACAGAAAATGATTTAGTAATAGAAGAAACTCTTCATAAAAGTCAAATGAGTACTATTTTAATGATAGATATTAGTCATTCTATGATATTGTATGGAGAAGATAGAATTACGCCTGCTAAAAAAGTTGCGATGGCGCTTGCAGAATTAATAACCACCCGCTATCCTAAAGATTCAATAGATATTATAGTCTTTGGAAATGACGCTTGGTCTATTAAAATTAAAGATTTACCATATTTACAAGTAGGTCCTTATCATACAAATACTGTTGCGGGTTTAAAACTTGCGATGGATTTATTGCGAAGAAAAAGAAACACCAATAAACAAATTTTTATGATAACTGATGGTAAACCTAGTTGTTTACTGTTACCTGACGGAAATTATTATAAGAACAGCAATGGTTTAGATACATATATTGTAAATAAATGTTATTCAATGGCGCAACAAGCCAGAAAACTTCACATTCCTATCACCACTTTTATGATCGCCAAGGATCCTTATTTAACCCAATTTGTCCAAGCATTTACACAAGCAAATCAAGGAAAGGCATTTTATACAGGTTTAAAAGGTTTAGGAGAAATGATTTTTGAAGATTATGAAACAAATAGAAAAAAACGAATTAAAGGATAAATGAGAATAGAAAATATAAAAACATTAGGAGCGTTAAAAAAAACAGGATATAAATCTAAATCTATTAAAGATGAGTTGAGAGAAAATCT
>JAQWIO010000011.1 GCA_029248845.1 Polaribacter sp.
ATCTCTTGAATACTGAATACGGTATTTATTTAGGGGGTATAATTAATCAATTTATTGATAAACACGAGATTCAAAATATTGATTTTATTGCTTCTCATGGACACACTGTTTTACATCAGCCAGAAAAAGGGATTACACTTCAGATTGGAGATGGTCAAGTAATTGCAAGGATTACAAAACAAAAAGTTGTTTGCGATTTTAGAACTCAAGATGTAAGGTTGGGAGGGCAAGGTGCTCCTTTGGTTCCAATTGGTGATGAATTGCTTTTTTCTAATTATGACTTTTGTTTAAATCTTGGAGGTTTTTCAAATATATCGTATTGTAAAGAGGGTAAAAGAATTGCTTTTGATATCTGCCCCGTTAATATTGTTTTAAATCATTATGCCAATAAGCTTGGGTTTGAATATGATGAATTTGGAATTTTGGCTTCTAAAGGAAAATTGAATATGGCGCTTTTAGCCGCTCTTAATTCTTTGAGCTATTATTCTCAAAGCCCACCCAAATCTTTAGGATTGGAGTGGGTGAAAGAAACTATTTTTCCATTAATTGATGATTTTGAAACGGATGCCTCAATAATATTGAGAACTTTTGTAGAACATATTGCAGTTCAAATTAGTCGTGTTATTTTTAAGAATAATTCAGTTTTAATTACCGGAGGCGGTGCTTTTAATTCTTTTTTAATGGATCGGATTGACATAATTTCACAAACGAAGGTTTTATTACCTAAAAAAGAAATCGTAGATTATAAAGAGGCCGTGATTTTTGCCTTCTTAGGATTGTTAAGGATAGATAATCAGGTAAATTGTTTGTCAAGTGTTACTGGAGCTCAAAAAGACCATTCTTCAGGAATGATTTTTTTACCCTAAGGACTCCGTAAAAAATTGCCCAATCGATTTTTTACAATACTTTTGTTAGGTATCAAATATATAATAGTTTTAATTTTTTTTAAATGAATCAACTTTAGCTTTTCCCCAGAAGGGGATTTTAATACGAGATAAAAAAGTGTTTTTAAAAAGCAAAAAAAAGTTGATTTATTTAAAATTATATTATGAAAGAACTATTAAAAAAATATGAAGACAACCCACCAGAAATTGTTTTTCACTGGAAAGATCAAGAAACTGAGGCAGAAGGTTGGACCGTTATAAATTCTTTAAGAGGTGGAGCAGCCGGTGGAGGGACTAGAATGAGAAAAGGCTTGGATATGAATGAGGTCCTTTCTTTGGCTAAAACAATGGAGGTGAAGTTTACCATTTCGGGTCCGGCAATAGGGGGTGCAAAATCTGGAATTAATTTCGATCCAAACGATCCAAGAAAAAGAGGTGTTTTAGAACGTTGGTTCAAGGCTGTAACTCCCTTATTAAAGCATTATTACGGTACTGGAGGAGATTTGAATGTAGATGCAGATAAAGATGTGATTCCTATAACAGAAGATTGTGGTGTTTGGCATCCGCAGGAAGGAATTTTTAATGGGCATTTTAAGCCAACAGAAGCAGATAAAATTAATAGAATTGGGCAATTACGTCTCGGTGTCATCAAAGTAATAGAAAACAAAGAATTTTCGCCAGATATCTCAAGAAAATATACAATTGCAGATATGTTAACTGGCTATGGCGTTGCAGAGGCCGTAAAACACTATTATACTATTTATGGAGGTGAAATTAAAGACAAAAGGGCCATTGTTCAAGGGTTTGGAAATGTAGGTTCTGCAGCGGCTTATTACCTAACAAAATTGGGGGTTAAGGTTGTTGGGATTATAGATAGAGATGGTGGTGTCGTGAATGAAAAAGGATTTTCTATGCAAGAAATGACTGACTTATTTTTAGCGAAGGAGGGAACTAAATTGGTTTCGAAAAATATGATTTCCTTCGAGGAAATTAATCAAAAAATATGGAGTATCTCTGCTGAAATATTTATCCCTGCAGCAGCTTCAAGATTGGTGTCTAAAAATCAAGTTCAGCAAATGATTGATGCTGGATTAGAGGTAATATCTCCTGGAGCTAATGTTCCCTTTGCAGATAAAGAAATTTTCTTCGGACCAATTATGGAATATACAGATAATTACTTAAGTTTGCTACCGGATTTTATTTCTAATTGTGGTATCGCCAGAGTTTTTGCTTATTTGATGGAAGGAAGAGTAACGCTACCAATGCAAGACAAAGCCATTTTTGACGATACTTCAAATACAATAAAAAAAGCATTACAGAAGACTTATGAAACGAGTGCTTCAAAAACAAAAATATGTTCAACTGCTTTTGAGATAGCGCTAAAACAATTGATATAAACTAAATAAATATAAATGGAATCAGTAATTATTATTGTATTTGTAATGGGCTATTTGGCCATTACTCTTGAGCACAACTTAAAATTAGATAAATTAATTCCTGCTCTGATTATGATGGCGGTCTGTTGGGCATTAGTTGCTTTGGGTGTCGATAGTTTTTCGAATTGGTTTGATTCAAGCAAACATGGTTTGGTTGATGGTTTTGATGCTATGGTTCATGAGGATAAGTTACATTTAGTTGAAGAAACCCTATTACATCATTTAGGAAAAACTGCTGAAATCTTAGTGTTTTTGTTGGGAGCAATGACAATTGTTGAAATCATTGATTATTTTGACGGTTTTTCTACGATTAAAGGATATGTGAATTTTAAA
>JAQWIO010000047.1 GCA_029248845.1 Polaribacter sp.
AGCGACATTTTTTTCTAAATGAAGGTTTTACTTTTGACTAACTTTTAGAATTATATGCAAGAAAAGAGGCAAGAGGACTTTTACAATATTGGAGTTAGTTACAAAAAAGCAGATGTTAATACTCGCGGAAAGTTTTCTTTAACGAAAGAAAATCAATCCTGTTTATTGAAACTTGCAAAAGAAAAAGGCTTTAAAGGCGTCTTTATAATTTCTACCTGCAACAGAACTGAAATTAGTGGTTTTGCTGAGCGACCTTGTCAGTTGATAGAATTATTATGTGAATTTTCAGAGGGTACAATTCAAGAATTTGCAAAGGTATCTAACATTTACAAAAATCAAGAAGCAATTCACCAGTTATTCAGAATTGGTACTGGTTTGGAGAGTCAAATACTAGGAGATTACGAAATTGTTGGACAATTAAGACAATCTTTTAATCTCGCGAAATCTCTAAAAGCGACAAACGCATATTCTGAAAGATTGATAAATTCTGTACTTCAAGCTAGTAAGAGAGTAAAGAATGAGACAAAATTAAGTTCTGGTACAACCTCTGTCTCATATGCGGCTGTTCAATATATTATAAAAAATTTACCAGATTACAATTCAAAAAATATTTTAGTTTTTGGCCTGGGTAAAATGGGGAAACATACCTGTAAAAACTTAGCAGAATATACTCAAAACAAATCAGTTTGCTTAATTAACAGAACCGAAGAAAAAACAAATGAGTTTGTAAAAGAGCATACTTTTATCAGAAAAGCTGTTTTTAAAAATTTATCTGAAGAAATTGAAAAAGCAGCTGTTTTAATAGTTTCTACAGGTTCAGACAAACCTACAATTACAAAAGAGCATATTGGCACTCACAAAAAATTGTTGATTTTAGATTTGTCGATGCCAGAGAATGTAGAAAAAGAGGTCACTGAGAATACAAATGTTTCTCTTGTAAACATTGATGAGCTTTCTAAAATAACAGATGAAACATTAGCTGCTCGTCAACTAGAAGTGCCTTTTGCAGAGGCTATTATAGAAACTCACAAAGCAGAATTTAATGAATGGCTTAATCACAGGAGATTTACACCAGCGATAGCGGCTTTAAAAAAATCATTAGAAAATATAAAAAACGATGAAATTAATTTTCAGAAGAAAAAAATAGCTCATTTCGACGAAAGCCAAGCAGAAATTCTAACCTCACGTTTTATTCAAAAAATAACCACACAGTTTGTCAAACATTTAAAAGACGAAGAAACTTCTGTTTCACAAAGCCTTCAAGTAATCAACAAGGTTTTTCAATCTTAATTAAACCTCCATGCAGAAAATAATAAGAATAGGAACTCGCGATAGCAAATTGGCGCTTTGGCAAGCTAATAAAGTGAGAAGTGAGTTAAAAGAGTTAGGGTATGAGTCTGAGTTGGTTCCGATCAAATCCTTGGGAGATATTGTTTTAGACAAGCCTCTCTATGAACTTGGAGTAACAGGTGTTTTTACAAAGAGTTTAGACCTTGCAATGCTTCATAAAAAAATTGATATTGCAGTTCATTCTTTGAAAGATGTACCCACCGTTTTACCTGAAAACATTATCCAAGCTGCTGTTCTAAAACGTGATGACTATTCAGATGTTTTAGTTTTAAAAGGCACAGAAGAATTTTTTGGACAGCCAAATGGGATGATCGCTACAGGAAGTTTAAGAAGAAAAGCAATGTGGTTAAATCGCTATCCAACTCATAAAGTAGTTGGTCTGCGAGGAAATGTAAATACTCGTCTAGAAAAATTAGAAAATAGTGAAAGTTGGAATGGAGCTATTTTTGCTACAGCAGGCTTGTATCGTCTCGGAAAAATACCAGCAGAAGCAATCAAACTCTCTTGGATGATTCCTGCACCAGGTCAGGGTGCAATTATGATAACTTGTTTACAGGATGATGAGTATTCTTTAGATGCATGTGAGCAATTAAATCATAGAGAAACAGAAATTTGTACCCGTATAGAACGTGAATTTTTAAATCTTTTGGAAGGGGGCTGTACTGCTCCAATAGGAGCTTTGGCCTATATAGACGGAAAAACTGAAGAAATAAACTTTAAAGGTGTTTTATTAAATAAAGACGGTTCAAAAAAAATTACAGTTAATAAAACTGCGAAAGTTGGAAGCCATGATTATTTGGCTAAAGATTGTGCAGATTATGTAATTAATAGAGGAGGAAAAGAGTTAATGTCTGAAGAAGATGAGCGTATTACCAACATTGGTGAGATTTATTCAACTAAAAAACTTTCTGAGCTTCAAAAAGAAACATTATCTCATGCAATTGGAGTAAAAGACAGCGATTTTATTAAAATTCGTTCTAATAGAATACCACCAAAGGTGATGAAAAATGAAATTGAAAATGTTGTAATCACAAGTCAAAATGGAGTAGAAGCGCTATTAAATTCTTTTACAAAAGATGAAATGAATTTTAAGAATATATTTTGCGTCGGTAGAAGAACAAAAAAACTGATTGAAAATAGAATTGGTCCTGTTGCCCATGTTGCGAAAAACGCATTAAAATTAGGAGAATTTTTAGCAACTGAATTAACAAATAAAGAAGTAACCTACTTCTGTAGTGATCTTAGATTAGATACATTACCAACTTATTTAAAAGAAAATGGGGTTGTTGTAAACGAAGTTGAAGCGTATAAAACAATGTTCAGTCCAGTTAAAATTAATGACGAAGTATCTGGAGTTTTATTTTTTAGCCCCTCTGGGATTGATAGTTTTTTACAAAAAAACAGTACAAATAAAGTTGCCTTCTGTATTGGAGAAACAACAGCAATGCAAGCAAGAAAACACTTTGAAAATGTTCAGGTAGCAAATTTACCCAGTGTAGATAGTATTTTAGAATTAGTCAATACTTATTTTTCAAAATAAATATTTAATAATGCATAGAACTCGTAGGTTAAGGAAAACAGAAGGAATTAGAAGGTTAGTTAGAGAAACTAAATTATCTGTCGACGATTTTATATACCCACTTTTTATTGAAGAGGGTGAGAATATCGAAAAAGAAATTGTTTCAATGCCTGGTATCAAACGTTTTTCTTTAGATCGCATTAGCAAAGAGTTAGAGGAAGTTGTATCCTTAAAAATTCCAGCAGTTATACTTTTTGGAATTCCTTCAAATAAAGACGAAGAAGGAACAGAAACCTGGAATGATAACGGAATTATTCAGCAGGCAATTCGTTTTATCAAAAAAAACTATCCAAGTTTGTATGTGATCACAGATGTTTGTTTTTGTGAATATACATCCCATGGTCATTGCGGTATTATTCATAAAAATGATGTTGACAATGATGCGACTTTAGTAAATATAGGAAAACAAGTAATTTCGCACGCAAAAGCAGGGGTAGATATGGTTGCTCCCTCAGGAATGATGGATGGAACAATTTCTTTGGTTCGTGAGTCTTTAGATAATGCGGGTTTTGTTAATTTACCAATTATGGCATATGCTGTAAAATATGCATCCGCTTTTTATGGCCCTTTTAGAGATGCAGCAGATTCTTCACCTTGCTTTGGTGATAGAAAAAAATATCAAATGGATCCTTCAAATAGACAAGAAGGAATGCGAGAAGCAACTTTTGATGATCAAGAAGGAGCCGACATTTTAATGGTAAAACCAGCCCTGTCGTATCTAGATATTATTCGTGATTTAAAGAATAATTTTGACAGACCTATTGCTTGCTACAATGTAAGTGGAGAATATGCAATGGTAAAGGCAGCAGCAGATAAAGGTTGGATTGATGGTGAAAAAGTAATGTTAGAAAGTTTATTGTCAATGAAAAGAGCAGGAGCAGATATCATTATTACTTATTTCGCCAAGGAAGCTGCAAGAATATTAAATGCATAAAACTTAGTACATGATATTGCCAATTTACAATTCTCAAAAAAAAACAAAAATAACTGACCTGCTATCCCTTCGAATGCAAGTACTTCAATAGTAGATATAACTTAAAAAATGAATTTCAAAAACTCAGAAAAACTATACAAAAAGGGATTGATAAATCTTGTAGGAGCCGTAAATTCTCCCGTGAGAGCATTTTCCTCTGTAGGAGGTAATCCATTGTTTATTAAAAAAGCAAAAGGGAGTAAAATTATTGATGTTGATGGCAATGAATATTTAGATTTAGTTTTGTCTTATGGACCAATGATTATTGGACATCGTCATAAAAAAGTTCAAAAAGGAGTTGCAAAAGCATTAAAGAACGGCTATTCGTTTGGAGCTTCAACAGAAAACGAAATTAGATTGGCAAAAATGGTTTGTGATGCTTTTCCAGAAATGGATAAAGTTCGTTTTGTGAACTCTGGAACAGAGGCAGTTATAAGCGGAGTTCGTTTGGCAAGAGCTTTTACAGGGAAAGATAAAATTATCAAATTTTCTGGGTGTTATCATGGGCATCAAGATTCATTATTAGTGGCAGCCGGTTCTGGTTTAGCAACGTTAAGTATACCAGGTTCTAAAGGAGTTCCTGAAGAGGCCGTAAAAAATACCTTAATTGCAGAATACAATAACCTAGAAAGTATAAAAAAACATTTTGACGAACACTCAGATATAGCAGCTGTAATTATAGAACCCATCTGTGGTAATATGGGAGTTGTTATACCGCAGCATAATTTCTTAAATGAATTAAAAAACTTTTTAAAAACAAAAGGAGCCCTATTAATCGCAGATGAAGTAATGACTGGTTTCCGCTCTAAATTTGGAGGTGCACAAGAAGTTTTAGGAGTAACAGCAGATATTACCTGTTTAGGAAAAGTAATAGGAGGAGGTTTTCCTGTAGGAGCTTACGGTGCGAGAAATGAAATCATGGAACAAGTTGCGCCATTAGGAGGAATGTATCAGGCTGGTACGTTAAGCGGTAATCCCATTGCCATGGCAGGGGGAATTGCTACATTAACAGAATTAAAAAAGCAAAACCCGTATCATAAGTTTGAAAAAATCGGAAATGCGATAGAAATAATTTTATTAGAAACTGCTAAAAAATATAAAGTAGATTTAACTGTAAATAGATTTGGTTCGATGTTGAACCCTTTTTTTACAAAAGAAATAGTAACCAATTTTAAACTAGCACAGACATCTGATACAGATAAATTTGCGGTTTTCTTTTGGGAAATGATACGAAATGGGGTGTTTTTACCGCCTTCTCAGTTTGAAGCATGGTTTTTATCTTCAGCAATTTCAGCAAGAGATATGAAAAAATTAACAATTGCAGTAGACAAAGCAATGAAAGCTGTTTCAAAGATGTAAATTAACTGTCATTAGTGCTCAAGGATTAACCCTAATCTAATGATAGGTTCCTTAGTTTGTTTAAAATGACAAATAAAAAATAAGAAGAACAAGTAGCCAAAGCCAAGAGCGAATAACCAAAAGCCAAATCATGATTAAAAACGATTTATTTTTAAGAGCATTAAAAGGAGAAACAGTAGATAGACCTCCCGTATGGATGATGCGTCAGGCCGGAAGGTATTTGCCAGAGTTTCAAGTAATCAAAAAAAAGTATGATTTTTTTACACGTTGTAGAACTCCAGAGTTGGCCTCGGAGATCACAGTTCAGCCAATTCGTAGATACGGCATGGATGCTGCAATTTTATTTTCAGATATTTTAGTTATTCCTCAAGCAATGAATGTTGAGGTGCAAATGAAACCAGATTTCGGACCCTTTTTGCCAAATCCAATTCGTACTCAAGAAGACGTTGATAATGTTATAGTACCAGATGTAATGGTAGAATTAGACTATGTATACCAGGCAATTAAAGCAACCAAAGAAAAATTGAATAATGAAATTCCATTAATTGGTTTTGCAGGTTCACCATGGACAATTTTGTGTTATATGGTTCAAGGCCAAGGTTCTAAAAACTTTGACAAAGCAAAAGAATTCTGCTTCACAAACCCAATTGCAGCCCATCAATTGTTGCAGAAAATAACAGACACCACTATTGCATATTTAAAAGCAAAAGTTTCTGTAGGAGTCAATGCCGTTCAGGTTTTTGATTCTTGGGGAGGCATGCTATCACCAGTAGATTATCAAGAATTTTCTTGGCAATACATTCAACAAATAATAGATGCATTAAAAGAGGATGCACCTGTAATTGCTTTTGGTAAAGGGTGCTGGTTTGCTTTAAATGAAATGTCTAAATCAGGGGCCTCTGCGTTGGGGGTAGACTGGACTTGCTCTGCAAGAAATGCCCGATATCTATCAGGGGGAAACATAACGTTACAAGGAAATTTCGATCCATCAAGATTATTATCACCCCCAGCTCAAATTAAGAAAATGGTGCATCAAATGATTAACGAATTTGGGAAAGACAAATATATTGTAAATTTAGGTCACGGAATTTTACCAAACATTCCTCTAGAGAACGCAAAAGCATTTGTAGATGCTGTAAAAGAATATAAAGTTTTATAAATTATAATTTGGGCGTTCCCTAGAGGGCGCGCTTTCCATTTTATCTTTTATTCGGAGACTCATAAAAGGATGTCATTTCAATCGCTAACGCAAATATAGCTAGATGATTAAGAATATACTTTCAGGAATCAGTGCATACGCAAGTGCTTTCAGTTTGCTATTCAAATTAAAACTTTGGAACTATTTTATAGTTCCCAGTGTAATTAGTCTAATTACTACTGTATCTATTGGTTTTACTGCCTATACTTTCTCAGATTCTATCGGCTATATTTTAGCTAAAATGTGGATGTGGGATTGGGGCAAAGAAACGATTACGATAATCACTTCTATTCTAGGGGGAATTTTTGTTATCGTAATTGGGTTGATTTTGTATAAGTATATTATTTTAGCACTGTCAGCACCATTTATGAGTGCTGTTTCAGAAAAAATAGAAATCCATGTTAATGGAGAATTACCTAACAATTATAGAAACACTACTTTTAAAGAACAATTGTGGAGAGGTATTAGAATAAATATTAGAAATTTAGGAAAAGAAATAGTACTTACAATTCCTATATTACTCTTAAAACTTTTTCCTTTTGTAAATATATTTTCTACAGTTTTTTTGATTTTATTACAAGCATATTATGCAGGTTTTGGAAATATGGATTATACTCTAGAAAGGCATTTGAACTATAAAAATAGTATAAATTTTATTCAAAAAAATAAAGGCTACTCTATAGGAAATGGAATTATTTTTATGGCCTGTTTGTTCATCCCAGTTATAGGAATTATGATCGTTTTACCCTTATCTGTAACAGCAGCAACACTTAAAACGATAGAATTATTAAATAAAGAGAATGAAAAAGAAATTTTATAATTACATAGAGAATTTACAAGAAACTATTACTTCTAAATTAGAAGAAGTAGACGGTCTCGCAAAGTTTAAAGAAGACATTTGGAAAAGAGAAGAAGGAGGAGGAGGAAGAACTCGTGTGATTGAAAATGGCGCTATTTTTGAAAAAGGAGGTGTAAATATATCAGCAGTGCATGGAGAACTACCAGAAGTATTAAGAAATCAATTTCAAGTAAAAGAAGGCAATTTTTTTGCATGTGGTTTGAGTTTGGTACTGCATCCAAAAAATCCCTTCTTACCAACTGTCCATGCGAATTGGCGTTATTTTGAAATGTATAACGAGACAGGTGCAATTGTCAAACAATGGTTCGGAGGCGGTCAAGATTTAACTCCCTATTACTTATTTGAAGAAGATGCTATTCACTTTCATACAGTCTGTAAGGCCGCATGCGATCCCTATCACTCAGAATTTTATCCAAAGTTTAAAAAGAACTGTGATGATTATTTTTGGAATTCACATAGAAATGAAGCGCGCGGAATTGGAGGTATATTTTTTGACTATTTAAAAGAAACTGACGAATTTTCAATTGAAGATAGATTTAATTTTGTGACAGAAGTAGGAGATCATTTTTTAGAAAGTTATCTGCCAATTGTTGCCAAAAGAAGAGCACTTAAGTTTACCTCAACTCATAAGAATTGGCAAGAAATAAGACGTGGACGTTATGTAGAATTCAATTTAGTTCATGATAGAGGTACTTTATTTGGGCTAAAAACAAACGGACGAATAGAAAGTATTTTAATGTCTTTACCACCTCATGTCCAGTGGGTTTATAACCACCAAACTTTAAAAAACTCTAAAGAAGAAGCACTTTTAAAAGTTTTATCAGCACCAATAGATTGGATTTAATTAATTATTGAATTACTTTAATTTTATTAAAAATAATAATAATTTTATAATTTTATAATTAATATATATTGTTTTTTTAATAATAATGTAAATTGTTATTTCGATTTTTATTTAATTTCACACTTAAAAATATGAAAAGTATCAACGAATTTTAGTATTTTTGCATTTTATAAATCAATTATAAATGGCAAGATTTGAGTTAAAGTTACCTAAAATGGGTGAAAGTGTTGCTGAAGCAACCATTACTGATTGGCTAAAAGAAATTGGTGATAGAATTGAAATTGACGATGCTGTCGTTGAGATTGCTACAGATAAAGTAGATTCTGAAGTACCAAGTGAGGTAGAAGGAACGTTAGTAGAACTTTTGTATCAAAAAGATGATGTTGTTGCTGTAGGTGAAACCATTGCTGTTATAGAAATTGAAGGAGAATCTTCTGATTCAAATATGCAAATCACCCCTAGTTCTGTAGGGGAGTCTCAAATTACTGAAGTAGAAAAAATAATTGAAAAAGCTGTTGAGGTGGTTTCTATCCCTGACTCTAAAAACACTGATTCAGTGAAATTTTATTCACCTCTAGTTAGAAATATTGCAAAAACTGAAGGCATTTCATTTGCAGAACTAGATACAATTACTGGTTCTGGTAAAGATGCCAGAGTTACGAAAGATGATATTCTTTCATACATTGCAAATAGAGAGAATCGATCCCAATCAACTACAAATATTGTTCCTGTTGAAACTCAATTTTTAGATCATAAAGAGGCAAAAGATACGCCTATTTCTATAAATGGTAGTGACGAAATTATAGAGATGACTAGAATGGGAAAACTAGTTGCAAAACACATGATAGATTCTGTTCAAACTTCTGCTCATGTTCAATCATTTATTGAAATTGATGTTACTAATATTGTAAAATGGAGAAACAATGTAAAAGATGCTTTTTTGAAAAGAGAAGGCGAGAAATTAACTTTTACACCCATATTTATGCAAGCAATTGCTGCTACTATTAAAAAATATCCTCTAATAAATATAGCGGTAGAAGGTGATACTATCATTAAAAAGAAACATATTAATTTAGGAATGGCTGCTGCATTACCAGATGGAAATTTAATTGTTCCTGTTATTAAAAATGCAGATCAGTTAAATTTAGTTGGTATGACAACTGCCGTAAATGATTTGGCAAATAGAGCAAGAAATAATGCTTTAAAGCCAGATGAAATTCAAGATGGAACTTATACTGTTACCAACGTTGGTGGTTTTGGATCTGTTATGGGAACACCAATTATCAATCAACCACAAGTTGCTATATTAGCATTAGGAGCTATCCGTAAAGTTCCGGCAGTTATAGAAACTTCAGAAGGAGATTTTATCGGAATAAGACAAAAAATGTTTGTCTCTCATTCTTATGATCATAGAGTTGTAAATGGTGCTCTGGGGGGAATGTTTATTAAAACCTTAAAAGAAATTTTAGAATCTTGGAATGTACATCAAGACTACTAAAACAAGAATTTTACTATACTAGTTAAAAATATTCGTATTTATGATTGTTTTTAATATTCGCTAACCAAAAACCAATAACCTTCAAAAAATTCAAAAAAATGAAAAAATTAGTCATCATATTTTTAGTTATTTCAGCTAACATCAGTTCAGCCCAAGACGCTGTATTACTTCGTTTAAATTATGAAAAAGGAGCAAACTACTCTGTTTCTATGAATATGTCTCAAGAAATGGGTACTATGATGTCTATGGGAATGTCTATAGATATGGGGGTGAAAATTTTAGATGTAAAAGGAGAAAATTACGAAAGTGAAATGAAGTTTACAAAAATTTCCATGGATTTGTTACAAGGTGGAAATGTAGTAAGTTTTGATTCTTCTAAAAATGACGATGAGTTAGATGAAGCTGGTAAAATGATCAAAACTCAAATGGGACCCATGTTAGAAGCTGTAGTTTTTACCAAAGGAAATAACCTAGGTGAAATTACAGAAGCAATTGTAGAACCGAATGTTCCTGGCATGGAAGACATTGCTTATCAATCTAGCAATGTAGTATACCCGGAAGAGATGGTTAAAATAGGAAGTACTTGGACGATGTCTAAAGAAGAAAAGGGAATGAAAATGGATTTTTTATATACTGTAAAATCAATTCTAAAAGAGACTGTCCTAGTCGATTTATCTGGGGAAGTTTCTGGGATGGGTGCTGGAAAAATTACAGGTAATGTTACTATTGATAGAGTGTCTGGAATTCCAACCAAGTCTCTAATAGAAATGAATTTATCTGTTACTGAACAGAAATTAAAAATGAAAGTAACAACGGAGATGGCTAAAAAGTAATATTGTCATTTACTTGAATAAAAAAACCTCTTTGTACTACAAAGAGGTTTTTTAAAAAATGATGTAAAATAGGAGATCACTATTTTATGATTTCGTACGAACGTTTAATAAAGTTCGTTAACTCTTCACCATGTAGCAAGTTTTGAGACAATTTTGCTAAATCAAAAGCTTGAGAAATTAAACGACTTTGTTTCTTTTCTGTTTTGGTTTGGAGTATTTGTCCTACTAATTCATGATTTGTATTTACAACCAAATTATACATCTCAGGAAAATTTCCCATTCCCATCATTCCACCACCACCAGAAGCTTGCATTTCTTTCATTCTACGCATAAATTCTGGAACAGTAATGATAAAAGGAGACGCATTTGAATCCATTGCTTCTAATTGAACGGTGTACGTTTCTTTTGGAACAGCAGCTTCAATAATTGGCTTTAATTTGTCTTTTTCTTCATCAGATAATTTAGAAATTACAGTTTCGTCTTTTTTAATTAAATTATCTACATGATCAGCATCTACTCTTGTGAACTTCATTTTTCCATCTCCACCTTCTAATTTCTGCATTAAATGCGAAATAATAGGAGAGTCTAAAAGTAATACCTCATATCCTTTGTCTTTAGCAGCTTGAATATAGCTATGTTGAGCATCTTTATTTGCAGCATACAAAATAATGTGATTTCCGTCTTTGTCTGTTTGAGCCTCTTTTGTTTTTTCTATCAATTCATCAAATGTGAAATAAGAGTCATCAACAGTAGGATACAAAGCAAATTTTTTCGCTTTGTCAAAGAATTTATCCTCAGACAACATTCCGTATTCAATAATTACCTTAATATCATTCCATTTCTTTTCAAAATCAGCTCTATCTTTCTTAAATAATGAAGTTAATTTATCGGCTACTTTTTTAGTAATATAGCCTGAGATCTTTTTAACAGCTCCATCTGCTTGTAAATAAGAACGAGAAACGTTTAAGGGAATATCTGGAGAGTCAATAACTCCTTTAAGCATTTGTAAAAAGTCTGGTACGATTCCTTCAACGTTATCCGTTACGAAAACTTGATTTTGATATAATTGAATCTTATCCTTTTGCATGTCCATGTTTGGACTTAATTTTGGGAAAAATAAAATTCCTGTTAAGTTAAAAGGATAATCTACGTTTAAGTGAATATGGAATAAAGATTCTTCAAATTGCATCGGATACAATTCTCTATAGAAATTAGTGTAATCTTCGTCTTTTAGATCAGCAGGTGTTTTAGTCCATGCAGGATCTGTATTATTAATGATCTTATCTACAGTAATTTGTTTATGAGGTTCTGTTGTTTCTTTACCATCCTTATCTTTCGTCGTTTTTGGTGTAAAGTCTGGGTCATTAATTTCTTTCGTTCCAAATTTGATAGGCACTTGGTTAAAACGATTGTACTTGTTTAATAAGCCTTCAATTTTACTTTCTTCTAAAAAGTCTAAAGAATCTTCTGCAACGTGTAAAATAATTTCTGTACCTCTGTCAGATTTGTCATGCTCAACCAATGTATATTCAGGAGACCCATCACAGGTCCAATGAGCAGCTGGAGCATCTTTAAAAGACTTTGTAATAATTTCTACTTTATCTGCTACCATAAATGCCGAGTAAAAACCCAATCCAAAATGACCAATAATTCCTGCCTCATTGTCTTTGTACTTGTCTAAGAACTCTTCAGCACCAGAAAATGCAATTTGATTGATGTATTTTTCAACCTCATCTGCCGTCATTCCCAAACCTTGGTCTTTGATTGTAATCGTTTTAGCTTCTTTTTGAATGCTTATTTCAATTTTAGCATCACCTAATTCAGTTTTAGCTTCACCAATAGATATGAGGTGTTTTAGTTTAGAGTTTGCATCTGTTCCGTTAGAAATAAGTTCACGTAAAAAGATTTCGTGATCTGAATACAAGAATTTTTTGATCAGGGGGAAAATATTTTCAACCGATACATTAATGTTTCCTTTTGCCATTTTATTTATGTTTTTTGTTAATAATGCTTAATCAATAGTCAAAAAAAATACCAAAAAGTTTTTTATGACAAGATGACATAATTTTTTTTAGTAAGGTTTTTTTTTCGTTTCCAAACAATAGAATGTGTGTGTTTTGTAAACACGTTAATTTATCCCTATTTTAGCTTAATACAAAACGGAAAATCACTAAAAATATAAGTATGTTGTATAATTCTAAAATAACTGGACTTGGATATTATCTTCCGGATAATGTTGTTACCAACAACGATTTAAAAGAATTTATGGAAACTTCTGACGAGTGGATTCAAGAAAGAACTGGAATTCAAGAAAGACGTTGGATTGATCCTAAATCTGGAGATACAACAGCAGTTATGGGAGCTAAAGCATCTATAATTGCAATAGAAAGAGCTGGTTTAACCAAAGATGATATTGATTTTATAGTCTTTGCAACTTTAAGTCCAGATATGTATTTTCCTGGAGGTGGAGTTCAAGTGCAAGACATTTTAGAGATGCCAACCATTGGCGCTTTAGACGTTCGCAACCAATGTTCGGGTTTTATCTATTCAATGTCTGTTGCAGATCAGTTTATAAAAACAGGAATGTATAAAAATATTCTAGTGATTGGTGCAGAAAATCACTCTGGTGGTTTAGAACGTTCTACCAGAGGTAGAAATGTTTCGGTTATTTTTGGGGATGGGGCAGGAGCAGCAATTTTATCTAGATGCGAAGAGGGAGGAAAAGGAATTTTATCTTCTCATCTACATTCGGAGGGAAAACATGCAAAGGAATTAGTTTTAGAAGGACCCTCAACACAGAGGTGGGTTCCAGAAATTTTAGAAAAAAATGATCCAGATGACGTTTCATACTATCCGTATATGAATGGTCCTTTTGTATTTAAACATGCAATAACTAGATTTTCTGAAGCTATAGTAGAAGGCCTTCAAGCCAACAATTTAGAGAAAGATGATATTGACATGCTAATTCCTCATCAAGCGAATCTTCGAATTGCACAATTTATCCAGAAAAAATTCAGATTGTCTGATGATCAAGTTTATAACAATATAATGAAATACGGAAATACAACAGCTGCTTCTGTAATTATTGCATTAACTGAGGCCTGGGAAGAAGGAAAAATTAAAGACAACGATTTAATAGTTTTGGCCGCTTTTGGAAGTGGTTTTACTTGGGGTTCTGTAATTATTCGTTGGTAGTTTTTTTAAAAGAGGGTAGCCCCATACAAAATCAATACTGCAAGGCCTGTGAGTTCTTATGCTTGAATTTTTTTGACAAAATCTAGGAATACTTTTTTATGAAGTTCAAGATCCATCTTTGGAGACAATGATGCACGAACAATATAGTCTTTATCACCTTCTTTAGTCGTTCCTTGCGTTGAAGTTGCAGGAATCGTCCAATAGCATCCTTTTAACTGTCCGTAGCTTACGCAAAATTTACTTTCATCAGGTATTTTTGTAATCATTAGATTGATTAACTTATAATTTAGGGCTCTTTTATAGGTTTCTTTCTCCTCATCACTATTCCCTTTGGTAGGAAGATCTAATGAAAATACAGAAGGGGTAAAACCCTGTATCGCTAAAGCCTCTGACACAAAATTGATTTTTGCTTCTGGTAGGGCAGTTCGAATAAAGTTTACAAACTCACGGGTATTTCTATAAGCTTCAAGAATTCTTTGGTTCATTGAAGGTAACTGTTTGGCTAATAGTTGATACTGAAGGGGGGTTGCTTCATTGTCGCAAAGCTCTAGATGTTGCTTTATTTTTTTCATCAAAGCCTCCGTTTGAAGATTTCCTACACAATAGCCAGCAGTACATAGACCCGCACTTGGAAACTTAGAACCACTCGCATATGAAATGGCTCTGATTGTTGAAAGGATTTTATGGGTCCCTAAAAAGTGCACATTCGGACAAAATGTTTGGTCTAAAATAAAAACTGGATCAATTGCTAAACTACCCCTTGCTGTCCTTCGTTTTTTGCTTAAAACTGCTTTTAATTGTTGAAGATCTGGAACTTCAACTCTAGGATTTGTAGGAATTTCTGCAATGATGTAAGGAATGGCATCTTGGTTAGCAATGTTATTTAAAACAATATCTAAACTCTCTACCATGTCAAACTCTCCATCTACGTGTAAATCTACTACTTGAACAGCATCAATACAAGCAGCAACACGTCTTGCTTGATCGTTGGTTCCACCATAGCAATTTGGAGGAACAATAAATTTAATGGCTTTTCCTTTGTACTTCTCTTGAGCATCATCAATTAACCCCATCATAATGGCATATTGAATGGAGAGTCCGCTAGAACCCACAATGGGTTCTAGCGTGGTTCCAGTAATTTTTTTAATGGAATCGAAGACACTTTTTTTGGGAGTCTCTAGATTTTTTTTTGTGGATTCTAAAGGGGTGTTTTCTACTAGTTTCTGAAGAGCAGTATATGAATTGGTGGGGGTCATTGCAATGGTTTCTCTTCTTCTAACGTGTTGAATTTCTGAGATATAATTATCGTGTTGCTTGCTGTTTACCAGTAGTACACTGCCGAGATCTTTATACATATTTACATAGAAATCAATGTTTTTGTCGAGCTCAACTCTGCGAATTGTATCTTGTTCAGAGATGAAAAGCGTACTGCCTTCAAATTCAGGTATTTCAGCTCCTTTTTGAGTAGGTTTCAATTCAAATTCATAGCCGTAAATAGCTTTTAGTATATCTGATTCAAAAACAGCGGGGATTTCTCCCGTATAGATAATTTGTGTTTTCTTGTTGTCTAGTAAATTTTTTCTTAGAATAGCCAATACAGGAATTGTCTGTGATGAAAAACTAATGACATGTGCTGGTTTTATATGGTGTAATTGGGCAATACTCCATTCGAGGATACAAGATAATGGGTGTCCTAGTCGAATATAATCATAAGCAGTTGGTAATTTTTGAAGCGCTGAGGGTATTGAATTGCTGTGGCTAAACAGGTTTTCAAATTGCTCTAAGAATTCTGTTTTAGCGTATTTTTCATTGTAGACATCGAGTCGGTGAGTGGTTAAGTTTAACCAGTCCGTTGGCATATTTTCCAACACTTTTTTTATATAGTTTCGCATTTTATGATCTTCCATGAGATGCCTCTTTAAATAGGTCTGCAAGATACGTTAATTTAAAAAGGTGCTATATAAAAAAAGTACACTATTTGTGCCAAATTTCTATATGAATAAGGATTGTTGCTAACGGTTTGGCTATGCGCACTGTCCCGCAGGGCATTGCGTATAGGTATTGTTGTGCGTTCGGCTTTATTTTAATTTAATTTCTTCAATTCGTTTTTCAATTTCTGAACAGTCAAATCCTGTTCTTTCTTTTTTGTAAAATGCTAATAAATTATAATGATAAGAATTAAAAGGTACTGTACTTACCATTTTATCTAATTTTCCAAAAAATTCTATGTCGTTGTCAATAAACTGTCTAATTCGCTTAAAGTACCATACTACAAGTTGATCGAGAAAATCTGGATTAAAGAACATTGCAATTAATCTATATCTGAATTTTGGCTCAATTAATTTACCGTCAACCGATAAAATTCGTTTTAGCACCGAATTATCTCGAAATTTCACATTGTTGTCTAAATACTCAAAGTACTTTTCAATTCCTTTATTTATTGAGGTTTTGTCGGTTTTGTTTTTTAGAAGTTCAAAAAGTTCAAACGACCAATATGTGTCAAATTCCACTTTAGATTTAAATTCCTTAACCTTACTACTATTAAAGTTCAAGTTAATTTTTAGCAACTCTCTTGAAGCTTCAAATAAAATGTTTTTAGCTACTTGTAAATCTTTCGCATAAATGATTTGGTCATCAGCAAAACGAATGTATTTAGCTCCATATTTATAGCAAATTTCGTTCATTATCAAGTCATAGTCTTGCAAATAGAAATTTGCCAAAATTCGTGAGCAGTCGCCAATTTCATCTTGAGGAATACCAACAGTTTTTAGATTGTAACCTTCTAATTTTTTATTCCAATTTTGTAGGAAGTGAAATAAAAGAGTAACAACATCTTGCTTAGATTTGGGTATTACGTGTCTAATTTTTCTTTCTAAGATTGTCAAATTGATACAGTCGTAAAAATTGGCAATGTCCAAGTTTATAAAGCATTTCCAATCGTCTAAATCTCTGTAGGTTTTAGCAATATTTTGAAAAGATTGCCATTCTTGAGCCCAAGAAAGTTCATTTATTGTGTTAAACGGAACGTATTCTAATTCAAGAATTTCTTGCTCCTCTTTAAGTCTTATTGGATTTCCAAGTGTCCAACCTCCAAATGTTCCGTCAACTCTATTAACTGCAATTTCGTTTTCAAGCAATTTTATGCAAAGGAAAAATACACAATAGTCCTTTCGAGAAAAAGTTGGTACATATCTGGAAATTCCATTATGCTTGTTGGTTACAATATATTCTCTCGGGTTTTTTGGATTGTAAGTGAATTCGGTTATTCCTTCGTATAGTTCGTCAAGAAATTTTGCCTTATCTGGTGTCTTTCCAAAAGGTACAATACTGTCCTTTAGTTTTGTCCAAAATTTGGAAGCATATATTTTGTCAAATGAAGCTTTATCTATTTTCATTCAATGTTCACAGTTTTTTTAGCTGACGCCCAACTTGTTTATACGCGTAACTTTTATCTGCTTATCACTCCTTTTTTGGGGGGATAAACGGAAGTTTAGTTATCTATATGCTACCGTATCTCTTTTAAAATTTTCATCTCCTTGTAAGTAAAAGATGGCTTCTCTAAGATTAAAGTCGCAATCTAATTGTTCTTGTGCCTGTGCTATCGAGATGAAAGAACACAGCAGGATTAATAATCGAATTTTTTTCATAGATATTTAATTTAGGGGGAAATATCTTTTTTTCTTTTTTAAGACTTTTCCGAGTTTATAGTTATTTTATACGGTTTCGATATTCGTACTTCGAAGTTACTTTTTGTTTTATTTCGGTTTCAATTATTTCACATGATCCGAATATTGGGAGGGTAGCCCTTCTCTTGCCAATTTTTTCTCTTTAAACCTACAAACAAAATTAATCTATGTCAATACCCATAAATGAGGTTTTTTTGCATCCCTAAAAACAGTGAGATGGATTTCTCATAAAAAACAGTTTTCTATAACTTACTAAAAAATAAAAAACCCCTAAAAAGGGGCTATCCGTTTTATAAATCTTCTTTTTTGAGGCTTGTGCAACGATTACCATTGTTGTAAAACGTTATTAATATAGTATTTGATATAAATAATTTTTAGCATCTAGGTAAGTTGCCTTAAGAGGAAATTTCCAGTTGATTTTTTTTTGCTTGTTTTCTATAAGACAATTACCGTCATAAACAACAAAATAATTATTTTGGTATTTCTGTATATCAATATGGTGCATTCCACCAGAAAATTCACTTATATTATCATTAGCTTTCAGAAAAAACTTTCTCGATAAATTGAATTCGTAAGTGCCTTCTATGTCGAAATTTAACTCGTAAAGAGATACGCCATATCCATAGCCTTGAGTAGAATTTTGTAACGGTAATGTTATTTTTTTATTTTCATTTAAGAAAATTCGCCCAGCTGGTCTAGATTCTGTTCCAAAACTTATTAAATTCCTTTGTTTTTTCTTTTCCCATTTTCCGAACAATGAATCACTTTCATACATGTATAAATTTAAATTATCATCAGATGCTACTAAAAAATTAAGCGAATCAGAGAGGTATATACTTGGGTCTTTCAGTCTAACATTTTTTATTAATGTATCACATACTTTCCAATCGTAAGGGAAATTATGGGCTTTGTAAAGCAAAATATTATTGGCTCTTTTGGTTTCAGGAAGCATATAGTATTCATCTTTGTAATTGAATACGTAGGGGTAAGATAAATGAAAATTTTCATCTAATACTATTGTATCGTATTCAAAGTTTATGGCATCTGTGGATTTCATAACTGAAATATCCGCTCCATTTTTATTCATTTGATGCTCAAAAAAAATGTAAATAGTATCCTTTTTAGTTACAAAAAATGGATCTGCTAGAAAGACGGTCTCGTCGTTTATTTTCGATAATTTATCAAAACTGTAAATATTATTTTTATCTATAATCAATTTTGAAGGAATAGTATCATAAACAGAGTAACCTATTGACCAACCTCCTTTTACGGGTCTAAAAAAAGGATATCTATTATTGATTATAATTAGAGCTATTATTAGTGTAGTTAAAAATAATATAATATTTCTTTTGCTTTTCATTTATTTATAGATGTTTTACAACGGTCTAGCGTATGATTTGTTGCGTGTTTTAAGGACTAATTTAGCAAATAATTACCGACCAAGGAAGTCTGTTTAGGCTATAGTAAGTAAACCTAAAAAAGCAATAAATTATATACCGTGTTGGTGGTAGTTATTCTATGTTAAAATATAAGTTTATTATATTTATATTATTTACAAATAACTATTATGAGCCAAAATATTAATTACAAAAAGCTTTATAAAACTAAATGAAAAAAAAGATAAGGAATTGACAAAGAAATCCAATTTATATAGCATTTCAAATTTTACTCTTTAATGCAATAAAGTTGAACATGAGTAACATTGTTAACATCACCTTCTATTAATGGGATTTTATTTGAATAATTAGATATTTGTCCAATTGAAAAAAACCACTTATCCGAATCCTTCTGAGTGTCACCATGGAAAAGTGTTTTACCGGTAAAACTATCACAAACCAAAGAATTAAAACCATTTCCATTAATTGATGTATCTAATCCAATGGAATTTGATAAAATAATGCATGAGGAAAGGTCTTCAAAATTTTTCTTTGATAAGCCAAAAGGGTTTATTTTTTGTTTCCATTCAAAAACACCATCAGTTATTAAACCTCCATTTACAACCACTAATTTAAACCGAAAGTAACCGTCTTTATTTTTATATTTCCAAATGTCGCCAAGTACTGAGTATCTATCATCCTCTTCATTTTCACCATATCGAATTGCCGAAAATTCATCGGGAAAAACATTCCTTTTACTCGAATCAAAATTATAAATTAAATGTTGCCCAACAGCTGGATTAGAATAATCAGCAGGGCTAGTATTTTTTTTTGCGATATCCAAATTATCAAAATATCGTGAACCTAATTCAACATGAGCCGATGCATCAAAATGGATATGATCTTCAAGTGTTAATTCAGTAGAACTTGTTGTAGCTGTGTATGGCACTTCATTTGGAATCGAATTTATAATATCTTGGTATACTGACTCATGATTATTTGTTACCCAGCTTTGTGCCATCTCGCCTAAAATAAATGGTAAATTTTGATTTCCTGCATAATCTCTTACACTTTGAATAAAATTTTTTAAAACATCTTTATAATTTTTCGTATTACTTTTAGCATCCGTTTCACCCTGATGCCAAAGAAATGCATCTATTTGATAGCCATTGTTTTTTATCCACTTTATTCTAGTAATTAAATCTGACCAAAGTACATCACTTGCCCTCCAAGTATTCCCTCGATTTGTTAGCCAACCAGAACCTCCTTTTCCACATGGTATTAAAATTAATTGAATTTCTCTATTAGGAAAATCTTCCTGAAGCTTATTGTAATAGTGATATAAAAAGATAGAACCAAAACTTCCATGATTTGAAAGATTGGTATGATGATGGGTGCCATAGAATGTTAAAGGGATTATTTGAAAATTTTCTGGAGACTTCCTTCCTAGTTGAGACAAATTTTTACCACTAAAATCAGGGATTATAGCATTACCTTTTCCGTTATGTGTATTACTTTGACCTGCAATAAAAACTGCTCTTTTTATTGGAACTTGGTTTCCCAAATTTTCAATTGTAGTTTGCTGGTCATTTATAGTTTGAATAGCATCAGTAATGCTTTGCCATTTTGAACCATCATTTATGTAATAACCTGGTTTTACATCTTCATTATTTCCTAGGTTATAAATCATCATTCCCGCAACATGACTTAATAATGGTTCAGATTTTGTAGTAGAAATTAAATTTAAACGAGGTAATAATAAACCTTTGTCTGACGATGTAATATCTAATGCCGAAGATCTGTTAGGATTTGTTGTTCCAATTCCAACTTGGCAATAAATTATACTACAATATAAAATTGCCAATAAATTAATAATATTTTTCATGCGTTTAAAATTTTGTTTAATTAAATTTTGTTTTAGAAAGTCCTTTATATTTATCAATTTCCCCTCTAATCTGTAACTTTAATATTTCCTCAATATAAAAATTATAATTTTTATTGAATTTATTTGAGTTCGTTGTTTTTGTCAACGTTTGGTATATGTCCAGTCCGACCTGAGGAGGATTGGGTATATTCTTTGTTAGACAAAGTATTTTATAGATTTTATAAGAGCAATTTAGTTTGTCATCAAAAGAAAATCTCAGTAAAAGCTGACTTTCTTTTCTGTGAATCTTTTGTTCAGGAGTTATTGTGGGGTACTGTAAGGGGCTCATAGCATTAACAAGATACAAAAAAAAAACAAAAAAAAGAATTTATCAGGTATTTTTTATTTTTATAAGGGTGATTTATACCTGCAGAATATTTTTGATTGATAAATAGTATCTTTCTAAAGAACAATACCAAAAATAAATACAATGGTACTTCAAAAGTTTCTTTCGTTTCTTAGCTACAAAGTAATTGCATCGTTTTTATTGTGTTTTTTAAAACATAAAAAGCCACTTCTCATAAAAAAAACAATTCTGTAAATGAAATAGACATCGTATTCTAAAATGAGATAACTACTTGTTTATTAGTTTTTTACATTCATCAGTAACCGTTGGGTATAATAGAGTAAATCTTCTAAATACCTTTATAAATCTAATAATACCGTATTTTTACAACTGATTATAAATATTTCGTAAAAGTTATAAAAAATGGCAAATACATTATTTGACAAAGTATGGGATTCACACGTTGTTCGTCAGGTTAAAGACGG